>JBJONC010000051.1:0-3032 GCA_046052005.1 Actinomycetota bacterium | reverse complement strand
GAGTGCAAGGGTGCAACCAAGCAGTTTAGAAACTGCCAAAAGGCAGAGTGCCATCAGTTAGTTTTGTTGTGCGATCCTTGCTACGACACTCATACAGAGCGTCCCTGCAATCACGAGCGCGAAGTTAAGCGCAACCGCGAACTAATCGGTTGATTACGCAGACTTTTTAGTCTGGCGCCAGTGGTACACATACAACGGTGCGGCAATAGCGATTGTTGTAAATGAAGTAAAGATGTTCTTGATCGCCTGAATCTGATTGTTCTCTTCCTGTTGAGCTAATAACTCAGGTGAAGGCACATTTTCAGGCTTTGAGTAAATGTCGATGTATGCAGGATCTGGGAATACCGCGTTCATAATCGCGTTAATAAGAGCCACAGTTGAGAATAAGACGACCATTAAGGTAATCAAGCAGACTGCGTACAAGTAAAGAGAACGCCAATCAATACCTACATGGCGGGTTTCAATCTCAACAGTCTTCTTAGCAACCGCCTTCTTTGCTGCGGCTTTCTTAACTGTGGCCATGATTTCCTCCATTTGTGTAGGTGCTGGGACTATCTTCCCACACTCATTCAAGTATTCTTTTGTTTATGACACAGAAAGAAGTGCTGGCGGTTGATTTAGGTCAATCTGGAACTTCTTTGCGTCTGGGTGGAAAAGAGATTCAATCTGCGCGAGGCAAGCTAGCTGGAGAGTCAACGCTAGAAGCGCTGCGCGCTGTCTTTTCATCCATTGAAAGTTTGAAGGCTAATTGCGTAGCGCTTTCTTGTACCGGTCTTTACGGGGTTGTATCCGATCCTAAAAAATACTTAGCGCTATGCAAGGAGTTTTTCGGAGCCACAGAAGTCGCAGTGATCGATGATGGTTTTGCTGCTTTTGTCGGTGCGCTTAGTGGTCGTGATGGTGTTGCGCTAACAATAGGCGGTGGCGTTGTTTCTATCGGTGGTCTTAATGGAAAGTTTGCACACCGTGATGGTTTAGGTAGCACCTTTGGAGATGAAGGTGGAGGCTTTTGGTTAGGCAAGACGGGCATAACTAAAGCATTAGCGGTCGGCCAAGGTCGCGGGGATGATCCAGAGATGGCAGATTACTTTAAAGATGAAATTGCCCAGTACTTTGAATTATCGGTTCGCGATGGCTCTGATGCACAAACCTTGGCAATCAAATCTGCAAAGAAGGTTCTTGAAGCTGCCGATGCTGGCGTTTCTACAGCGACTGCAATTGTTGATGAGGGTGCTTATCTACTGGCCCAAACTGCAGTTTCAACTTGGTATGGGTGCGGTGGAGCAAAGAATGATTCTGCAGAGATTGTAATTTTAGGTGGACCTGCGCGTAATGCTTCGTACGTAACCAAAATTGGTCTTGAGATAAACGCTAAATTGCCTAACGCGGTCATTGTTGAATCCGCAGGAGACAATTTAGATGGTGCGACCTGGATTGCGCAGAACATGCACAAGGATGCTCCACCGTTAATGCTGTGGGCTAGATAAGGCCAAACTCTGCAGCTTTTGCAGTTAGCTCTTCACGAACCGAAGGATGCGCAGCGTTCTTAATGATGTTGAGCGCTTGATCATTTTGGCTGTGACCAAAGCAGGCTGCTACTCCTTGTTCGGTAACAACATACGAATGCTGGAAGTGAGTGATGTTGGCCTGCAACCGCGGAACAATCGTTGAAACATTGGCTTTTGGATGCCATGAAGGCAGGGCAACAAATGATTGGCCACCACGGCTATGCAATGCGCCAACGATGAAATCTGTTGATCCGCCAAAGCCGCTGTAGATCTTTCCGCGAACATGGCTAGCGTTTGCTTGATCAAATAGATCAACCTCTAGTGCGCTATTGATCGATGTCATCTTTGCTTGGCGCGCAATCTGGCTTGGATCATTGGTGCGTTCGGTACGAAGCATGCGGACTTTCTTATTCAGATCTAGCCATTGATACAGCTCTTGGCTACCAAAGATAAATGAGGCGGTAATCAAAACCTCTTCATCTAAAGTTCCAGCTTTAGAAAGCTCTAGGACTCCATCAGAAAACATTTCAGTCCAGATACGCAAACCCTTGCGCTCCTTCAATGCCATTAAGACAGCATCCGGGACTCCCCCGATACCCAACTGCAGGGTCGAGTGATCTTCTACTAGAGCCGCGATTCGGCTGCCAATCTCAGCCTGAATATCGGTAATTTCAGTAGCTGGCTTTTCTTGTAGCGGCTCATCAACTTCGACTAAATAATCAATCTCGCTGTCGTAAATCTGCGAATCTCCATATGTGTATGGCATCTGCTTATTGGATTGGGCAATAACCAATCCCCCATGTGCGCGAGCGGTCTCGATGGCACGAGGCAAGATGTTGACTTCTGTTCCTAGACTTACTGTGTCAAAACGTTGTTCTGATGTGTGAATGAAAACAACATCGGGGCGATAGAAATTGCGAATCAAAACCGGCAGAAGTGAAAGACGTGATGGGATGTATTCGAGGCGTGGATGGTTACGCATCGCAGGTCCCACAAATGCGGTTTCATAGGTAACGCCTTCGCGATCTGGAATACCAGTTCCGTGTGCGTTGAGCATATGAAGCTTGAACTCGGGAATTACCTCATCGGCGATCGCAAGCAGGGTCTTGGGTGTTGAAAAGTTTCCTGAAGCGATGATGCGTGGATTGCTCGGCAAATTGGCGAGAATGCTTTTTAACTGTTCTGTATTGATTACTCGCATGGTTTAAATCTATCGCTGTTGAGAAAACAAAAATCTCTCTTCTCGCACATTTGCAGTGTGAGAAGAGAGATATCAGTGGTAGCCCCGAAGGGATTCGAACCCTCGTAGCTGGCTTGAGAAGCCAGAGTCCTAGGCCGCTAGACGACGGGGCCATGCCTTGTATTACTAGGACAGATATTCAGTTGTACTTCGTTACTGCGCTGGGGTACCAGGACTCGAACCTAGACTTACTGAACCAGAATCAGCAGGGCTGCCAATTACCCCATACCCCAAGGCTGTGGAGCCTTGTACTGCAATGGCAAAGAATACCAGCGGTTTTAGAG
>JBJONC010000050.1:0-3102 GCA_046052005.1 Actinomycetota bacterium | reverse complement strand
GGTTTAGATGTTCGCGCAGGAGCTCCGCGACGAAGCCAGGCAAGCTCCTTCTTAATCAACATATTTCGACGTTGATCCATAACCGCTGCCTGACGTGATCTTTCAGCCTTTGAAAGAACGAAGGCGCTATAGCCACCGTCATACTCTTCGACCTTACCTTCAACAACTTCCCAAGTTCGATCTGTTACTGCATCTAAGAACCAACGATCGTGCGTTACTACAACTACAGCAAGGCCACGACGATTATTGATGTATGAAGCAAGCCAAGCAACTCCTTCAACATCTAAGTGGTTGGTTGGCTCATCTAACAGAATCAAATCAAGCTCGTTGATCAATAGCTTTGCTAAACCGACGCGACGTCTTTCACCGCCCGATAGTTGACCAAATTTGCGATCAAAGATGTGATCATCAAAGCTTCCAAACAAACCTGTAAAGACTTCGCGGATATTTGGATCACTTGCCCATTCATGCTTCTGGGCATCACCTAGGACAACTTCACCCACTGTGCTTTCAGGGTTTGCTAAATCAACTTGAGATAACAAACCAATCTTTGCTGAATTAGATTTTGTAACGCGACCTGAATCTGGTGGCTCGATTCCGGCCATAACCTTCATCAAAGTACTTTTTCCTGAACCGTTTCGGCCAACAATTCCGATGCGATCGCCTTCGGAGACGCCAAGTGAGACGCCGACTAGAAGCTCTTTGATATCAAAGGCTTTAGAGACATCTTCTATATTCACAACATTGCGCGCCACGGTAGGAGAGCGTACCTTTCCCTTATGAAGGTAACTGACCGCGAATACGCCCTAGAGCTAGATAGAACCGATCCACTGGCTCACTTCAAATCCCAATTTGTGATTGGTGACCCGGATATGTGTTATCTCGACGGTAATTCACTTGGCCGTCTGCCTAAAGCAACCATTACCGCTATCAACGACTTTATGACCAAGGAATGGGGTCCAGAAGTAGTTACTGGCTGGAGCCATTGGGTTGATGAAGCTCAGCCAACCGGTGATTTATTGGGCGAAGCAGCCCTTGGTGCAGCTCATGGCCAGGTACTTGTGTGCGACACAACCTCTGTGAATTTTTATCAATTGTGTCTTGCTGCAATCCATGCACGTCCTGGACGCAAAACAATAATTACCGATGCCGCTAACTTTCCAACTGATCGTTACATCTTGGATGGAATTGCAAAGCAGTTTGGATTAAACCTTGTCATTATTGACAATGAAGATCCAGCGATAGCAACACATGAGCGCATCACAACAGAGGTCCTTGCTCCATATCTCAATGAAGATGTTGCTTTGGTAACCCTTGAGGTTATTCAGTATCGATCTGGTGCACGAACAGATTTGAAATCAATTACCGATCAAGTCCGTGCAATTGGTGGATTAGTTGTTTGGGATGCCAGCCATGCGGTTGGTGCCATTGAACTAAACCTTGATGCAAATGGTGTTGACCTTTGTGTTGGTTGCACTTACAAGTATGGAAATTCGGGACCGGGTTCACCAGCATGGTTATATGTTTCCAAGCGGGTGCAGAAGGAGCTGCAAGTTCCAATTCAGGGTTGGTTTGCTCAAGATGCACAGTTTGAAATGGGACCGGTATTTGAACGTTCTCAAACTATTCGTGGTTTTCAGATTGCAAGCCCATCTCTTATGGGAATTCGTTGTGTGCAGACAGCTTTCTCAATGATTAAAGAGGCTGGCATTGATGCGATCGCACATAAGGCGGCAGTTGGAACCCAAATGATGATTGAGCTTTACGATGAATGGCTAGCTCCATTGGGTATAGAACTCAATACTTCGCGTGATCCGAAGGAGCGCGGAGGACATATTTCTCTTGTGCACCCAGATGCTGCACAGATCTGTGTAGCACTACGCACCATGACAAATGTGATTCCGGATTACCGCACACCTAATTCAATCCGTTTAGCGATCTCTCCTCTTCCGACCTCATATGTTGAAATCTGGGATGGCTTTGCCCGTATGCGTGATTTAGTGGCATCTGGCCGCTATAAAGAGGTTAAAGAAGGCGGTTCACGAGTCACATGAGCGAAAACTTTGATTCAGCACTTACATATACCTCGTACCTCGCTGTTGATGAATTACTAAAGCTTCAGCGTCCACTTTCTGCTGGTCCCGAACATGATGAGATGTTGTTCATCATCATTCACCAAACGTACGAGCTGTGGTTCAAGCAATTGATCCATGAGTTCCAAGAAGCACAACGTGCATTGGAATCTGGGGACTCTCATTACTCACTTGCTATCTTGGGCCGCATCCGAACAATTCTCAAAGTGTGTGTAACTCAAATTGATATTTTAGAAACAATGACGCCGTTGCAATTTAACGCTTTCCGTTCTTACCTTTCATCATCAAGTGGCTTTCAATCTGCGCAGTTCAGAATGGTTGAGGCACTATTGGGTCGACGTGATTCAAAGATGGCCGGACATTTACCACCTGATATTCAAGAACAAATCAAAGTAATTACAAGCAACAGTTCAGTGTGGGATTCAACTCTTGCATACTTAGCAAAGCGCGGACATGCGATTCCAAATGATGTTCTTAATCGCAACAAATCAGAAAGTTACACCGCCAATGAAGCAGTGCAGACTGTTCTACTTGACGTTCATCGCAACGATCCAGAATCTGCGATGGTTTGCGAGCGACTTGTAGATATTGATGAAGGTTTGCAGGAATGGCGTTATCGCCATGTAAAGATGGTTGAAAGAACTATTGGTCACAAGATGGGTACCGGTGGATCTAGTGGTGCAGGCTATTTAGCCAGCACTCTTTTCAATCCAACTTTTCCAGATCTCTGGGAGATCCGTTCAAGTTTTTAGTGTGGCAACCCTTTAACAACGATTTCAGATAGGGCTTTGCGTGTGCGTGGAGCAATTTCTCGCTCGTAGGCAGGGCCTTCTAGTTGATCAGCGGCTGCTTGCTTACCGATTGCCATAATCACGATTGGGTTGGCACCAACAAATAAGGGTGCCGCCTTTTCATGGTCAAAACCAGCCATTTGGTGGACTACATAGCCTCGGTGATGAGCCTCGATAGTTAACTGTGCTGCTGCGAGGCCACAGTCATACATAAAGGT
>JBJONC010000049.1:0-3195 GCA_046052005.1 Actinomycetota bacterium | reverse complement strand
TTAAAGGTCAATGTGCCAGCAAAGGAAAGAATGTAGCCACGTTCGATACAGATTTTGGCCATATCAACATCGCCTGAAAAGCAATGGAATACAGTCTTTTCTGGGGCTCCAACCTCGAGCAAAACCGACAAGACATCATCATGTGAATCACGATCATGAATTACAAGAGCCTTGTTTGTTTTCTTAGCTAATTCGATGTGCCATTTAAAGGAATCCTGCTGGCGCTTTCGCAACTCCGGCGGAGTTCTAAAGTAATCAAGTCCTGTTTCGCCAATTGCGCGAACACGCGGGTGCTGCGCCAACTCTTCAATGATCTTTAAGTCTGCATCAAGATCTTCAACGACTGGAGCTTCATTGGGGTGTAACGCAACCGCAGCCAATACAGATGTGTTCCACTTTTCAGCTGCAGCTACGCACCATTTGGATTGTTCTGCTGAATACCCGACTTGGACAATGCGATCCACATTTACAGATTTAGCTTCAGCAATTACATCTGCAACCTCTTGAGAATCAAAGGCAGCATCGGTAACGATCTCCATATGTGCATGTGCATCAACTGTTGGAACCGGCAAAGGTTCTGGCAGCGGTGCGCGAGGTCGATCGATATCGCGGTTGTGGCGATCAGCCATCTGTTACGAAGCTGGGGTTTCTAGTCGTGGGAACAAAACCGGAGTCTTAGTAACGGTTGCTCCTTGAGGAAGCTGTCCCCAAGTTGCTACATCTGAAATCTTTTGTGCAGATAGATCACCTAATGATGCTTGCGCACCAAGGCTCTGCCACAAGATTTCGCAGGTCTGTGGCATTACAGGGTGTAGCAAAACGGCAAGTGCACGAAGTGATTCGGCGGTGTTATACAAAACTTCTTCAAGGACCGCTTGGTTAGCTGGATCTTTAGCAAGAATCCAAGGCTCTTTAATAGTTACATAGCCATTCACTTGCTTACAGAAATCCATAATCGCCATGATTCCGCCTTGGAAATCTAAAGCGCACATTGCAGCATCTGCTTTTGCGACGGTTTCCTTGAGCGCTGCTTCTAAACCAGCATCATGGCTAACCGCTGGAAGTGAGCCTGCACAGTACTTTTCAACCATTGCTGCACTGCGTGAGGCTAGATTTCCAAAGTCATTAGCAAGCTCAGATGTATATCGGGCGCTCATGTCTTCCCATGAGAAAGAGCCATCAGTACCAAATGGAATTGCGCGCAAGAAGTAATAACGGAAAGCATCAATTCCAAAGTGATCGGTAATGTCCTTTGGAGCGATACCGGTCAACTTACTCTTACTCATCTTTTCTCCACCGACTAATAGCCAGCCGTGAGCAAAGACCTTCTTAGGTACATCAAGACCTGCTGCCATCAACATCGCTGGCCAGATAACTGCATGGAAACGCAAGATATCTTTTCCAACTAGGTGAACATCTGCGGGCCAAGTTTGTGCAAACTTCTTGCCGCCTTCTGAATCAGGTGCATCAGTTAACCCAACCGCTGTTGCATAGTTGAGCAAAGCATCAAACCAAACGTAAACGACTTGATCGGTGTCCCAAGGAACAGGAATTCCCCAATCAAATGTTGAGCGTGAGATAGAAAGATCTGAAACGCCGCCTTCGAGGAAGGAAACAACTTCGTTGCGTGCAGATTCAGGTTGGCACGCATCTGGATTGTTTTTGTAATGAGCCAGTAAAGGTTCAACAAAAGCAGATAATTTAAAGAACCAGTTGTTTTCATTAACTAGTTCAATTGGCTTACTGTGAATCGGGCAGCACTTCGCGCCATCGATATCAATCAGATCACCCGGAAGCTTGAACTCTTCACATCCAACACAGTAAGGACCTTCGTACTTACCGGCATAGATGTGCCCAGAATCTTTGAGAGATTGCAAAAACTTTTGTACGCGCTCGGTGTGACGCTTCTCAGTGGTACGAATGAAATCATCGTTGGCAATATTGAGATGTTCCCAATTCGGCTTCCATGCATCTGCAACTAACTTATCTACCCACGCTTGAGGTGCAACATTGTTGGCATCTGCAGTGCGCATAACCTTTTGACCATGCTCATCAGTTCCAGTTAAGAACCAGACAGATTCGCCTTTTTGACGATGCCAACGGGTAAGAACATCTCCGGCAACGGTTGTGTAGGCATGCCCAATATGTGGGGCGTCGTTGACGTAATAGATCGGCGTCGTTAAATAGAAGGACTTAGTCACTGGCTCATCTTATTCGCATCGACCACAGCGGCATAAACGAGGCGTTTTGCGATGCCAAACTCTTCGGCAACGGTAGCAATCGCCGTCTTTCGATCCATTCCAGCTGACTCAAATTCGCGCACTCGACCGACCATATCTGCTGCGGTTAGCGATGCGGAGTCGGTCACCGCGCCAGCAATTACCAAGGTGATTTCGCCCAGGATTTCATGTGCCTGTGCCCACTGTGAAAGCTCTGCCAAAGTTCCACGAATCGTTTCTTCATATCGCTTGGTCATTTCACGGCAGATCGCTGCTTGACGATCCGCACCAAAAACATTGACGCAATCTGACAACGAATCAACAAGTCGGTGTGGTGCTTCGAAAAAGACCATCGTTCGTTCTTCGAATCGAAGTTTTTCAAAGGTGGCTAAACGAGCACCAGCGGTACGTGGTGGAAAACCTTCAAATGAAAAACGATCTGTAGGTAAACCAGACAATGCCACCGCCATCGTTACGGCACTTGGTCCTGGAATTACTGAAACATCAACACCTTCTGCGATTGCATCACGCATCAATCGAAAACCAGGATCACTAATGGTTGGCATTCCTGCATCGGAAACAACTAAGACTGTTGCTCCGCTCTTTAGCTCAGTTAAAAGCTCGCGAGTTCGATCCTCTTCATTGCCTTCGAAGAAGGAGACCACGCGTGCAGTGAAGGTCACTTCGATATCTGCGCACAAACGATGAAAACGTCGAGAGTCTTCAGCGGCAATAATCGAGGCTGACTCGATGGCGCTCTTGAGTCGCGCGCTTGCATCCCCAGGGTTACCCAAAGGAGTAGCTGCCAAAATGAGCGTCATGGCCTAATCCTCTCAGTCATTAGGGCTAAACGCACATACTCTTGTCCCATGCCCGCAGCTATCGCTCCGATACTCATCGCACTTGCCTCATTTGTGCTGCGTCTTGTAAATCTGGGTTCAACCAAGGGATTTATCTTTGATGAGGTTTATTACGT
>JBJONC010000048.1:0-3662 GCA_046052005.1 Actinomycetota bacterium | reverse complement strand
GGCATGGACACCATTGATGCCAATCTGCACCTGGGGCATGAAATCGATGCACGTGATTGGTCTGATGCGATTGCAATCATTAAAACCTTGGGAGTTAAAGAACTTACCTTGCTGACCAACAATCCCAACAAGGTGCAAGCGTTGCAAGATGCCGGGGTAGAGGTAGTTCAAGCTAACTTAACTGTTGCACCCAATAAATTTAATGAAAAGTATCTAGCTACCAAGGAAGAAAAACTTGGTCACTCACGAGGAGGCAAATAAATGGCAGGACACGCACCAGAAATCGGTATCAAGCCGCTTGCTAACGCAAAGGTCGCGATTATCTCTTCTTCGTGGCACCTGGATATTTGTAACGACCTCATTGCAGGTGCACAACGTGCCTTTGAACAAGCACAGGTAAAAAGCGTTGAAGTTCAATATGTTCCGGGCTCTTTTGAGATCCCTTTGGCAGCTCAATATGCATTTGAAGCCGGCTTTGATGCCGTTGTTGCCGTTGGTTTAGTCCTAAAAGGCGAAACCCCGCACTTTGATTATGTCTGCCAAGGCGTAACCCAAGGCGTAATTGATGTTTCACTGAAGTACGGAAAGCCAATCGGGTATGGCGTTTTGATGTGCAATGACTTAGATCAGGCAATCGCTCGAAGTGGTCGTGCTGGCAGTAAAGAAGATAAGGGTTATGACAGCGCAATCGCTGCCATCGAATTACTGCACTTACGCAACAAGAATTGAACGCTTCGATAGCCCCATAAAGTAGCCATCGATCAAAGTATCAACTGGTGCATCTGCTTTTTGTCCTGCACCTAAAGTAATAAACAACGGCGTAAAGTGTTCAACGGTTGGATGCGCATAAGGCATTCCCGGAGCTTTGTCCTTGAATGCGGAAAGGGTTTCGACATCGCCCTTTGCTAACGCCTCAGCGGCCCACGCATCAAACTCGCTCGACCATGTCGGTGCTACCGCATCGGTGCTCCAGTCACGCAGATATGGCAAACCATGTGTCATGAATCCGCTTCCGATAATTAAAACTCCCATATCGCGCAAAGGTTGCAAACGTTTTCCTAGCTCAATTAATTTTCCAGGATCACTTGTTGGCATCGACATCTGCAGGACAGGAATATCTGCATCGGGATACATAACGCGCAACGGAACCCAGGCACCATGATCTAGTCCGCGATTGCTTTGGAAAACCTGTTCGTTATCTGGCATCAACGATGCAACTAGATTCATCAGCTGCGTTGCATCCGGGGTCGCGTAAGTCATCTCAAAAAACTTTTTAGCAAAACCGCTGAAGTCGTAGACAAGGGGAGTACCCGCAATCGGGCTACTAAAGGTCACCGGGGCTGACTCCCAGTGCGCGCTCACAATCAGGATCGCCTTTGGTTTTTCTATCTGATTAGCGATACCTCTCAACTGTGATGTCCATAACTCATCATCGAGCAACATGGGTGCTCCATGACCTATGTATAACGCTGGTAATTGAGGCATATCGGTACCGTATCCCAAAGTAGTTGAATATTCAACTACTTACGGTGTTTGCGAGCCTGTGGCAGGTAGTTACACTCAACCTGTGAGCGTAACCAGCGCAGGTGCAGCCTTTAAGAAGGCCTTGGTTGAAGAATCCCCGCTTCAAATTATCGGAACCATTAACGCTAACCATGCGCTTTTAGCCAAGCGCGCAGGTTTTCGCGCGATATATCTTTCTGGTGGCGGAGTCGCTGCAGGTTCAATGGGTATTCCAGATCTAGGAATCACAACCCTTGAAGATGTTTTGATCGATGTTCGTCGCATCACAAATGTCTGCGATGTTCCATTGTTGGTTGATGCCGATACAGGTTTTGGCGCATCGGCTTTCAATATTGGTCGCACCGTTAAGGATTTAATCAAAGCAGGCGCAGCGGCCATGCACATCGAAGATCAAGCTGGTGCAAAGCGTTGTGGTCACCGTCCCAACAAAGAGATTGTTTCAAAGGCTGAAATGGTCGATCGCATCAAGGCTGCTGTAGATGCACGCACCGATGAAAACTTCCAGATCATGGCCCGTACCGATGCAATTGCAAATGAGGGCGTTGAATCAGCGCTCGATCGCGTTCATGCCTACATCGAAGCTGGCGCAGATTTAATCTTCCCTGAAGCAATTCGCACACTTGAGGATTACAAGACCTTCTCATCTGCGGTTTCAAAGCCAATCTTGGCCAACATTACTGAATTTGGAATGACGCCAATTTTTAGCCGCGATGAGCTGGCCGCCAATGGTGTGAAGATGATTCTCAATCCGCTTTCGGCATTCCGCGCGATGAACAAAGCAGCAGAAAATGTCTACACGGCGATTCGTCGCGACGGCTCTCAGGCCAATGTGATCGACACAATGCAGACACGTGAAGAGTTGTACCAAGCTATTAATTACTATGAATACGAAAAAGCACTTGACCAAACACTAGGTAAAGACAACGGGTAGGGACCATGACAGAAATCAAAGTAAAGAAGTCAGTTGCACTCTCTGGAGTACCAGCAGGAAACACAGCGCTGAGCGCAGTTGGTGGAGCCGATCTTCACTACCGCGGGTACTCGATCAAGGACTTGGCTGCTAACTGCCAGTTTGAAGAGGTTGCATACCTTCTCGTACACGGCGACCTACCTACACAAGCACAGCTTGATGCCTACAAGGCAAAGCTCAAGGGTCTACGCGGGCTTTCACCTCAGGTCAAGACAGTTCTAGAGCAGCTTCCAGCATCTGCCCATGCGATGGATGTTTTGCGTACAGGTTTTTCTGCAATTGGTGCGGTCACACCAGAGTCAACAAAGCACACTGAAGAAGAAGCTCGCGATATCGCAGATTCAATGCTTGCAAAGACTGGTTCACTTCTTGGTTACTGGCACCACTTTGCAAACAACGGAAAGCGCATCGAAGTAGAAACCGATGATGATTCAATCGGTGCTCACTTCTTGCACCTATTGCATGGCGAGAAGCCAAGTGCACTATGGGAAAAGGCGATGCATGCATCACTAGTTCTATATGCAGAGCACGAGTTCAACGCTTCAACATTTACCGGTCGCGTTATCGCCGGAACCGGCGCAGATATTTACTCATGTGTTACTGGCTCAATCGGAGCGCTCAGCGGTCCAAAGCATGGTGGCGCAAATGAGGTTGCACTTGAGATTCAACTTCGTTACTCAACACCAGATCAGGCAGAGGCGGATATCCGCAAGCGTGTAGAGAACAAGGAAGTTGTTATTGGTTTTGGTCACCCTGTCTACACAGTGTCAGATCCTCGCAACGAGATCGTTAAGGTCCTTACCAAGGAACTTGCAGATGCTGCTGGCAAGGAAAACCTCTACAACGTTGCAGATCGCATCGAATCAGTTATGTGGGAAGTAAAGAAGATGTTCCCTAACGTGGACTGGTTCTCAGCGGTTGCTTATGATGCGATGAAGATTCCAGTTAACTACTTCACCCCATTGTTCGTAATGGCACGTATTTCAGGGTGGACAGCTCACGTTATTGAACAGCGCAACGATGGAAAGATCATCCGCCCAACAGCAACATATGTTGGTCCAGAGGATCGCGCATACCTTCCAATCGAAAAGCGCTAATTCATGTCTAGCCATGTAGCCCAAGGTAATCAGCCATACGATCAAGCGATTATCGACATCGTCGATTACGC
>JBJONC010000047.1:0-3741 GCA_046052005.1 Actinomycetota bacterium | reverse complement strand
TTTCGCAGATGAGAGGAAACCATGTCATCAATTCCTAATGAGTTGTCATACACCAAGGAGCATGAATGGGTCTCAGCTGAAAATCTGACCTACACAATGGGAATCACGGATTATGCCCAAGCAGCATTGGGAGACATTGTTTATGTGCAACTTCCAAAAGTTGGAGAAGTTGTGACCGCGGGCAAGGTGTGCGGTGAGGTTGAGTCAACAAAGAGCGTTTCAGAAATTTATGCACCAGTTTCAGGAACTGTTGTTGCAATTAATGATTCTTTATCGAATTCGCCAGAAACAATCAACTCAGATCCATATGGCGCTGGTTGGTTGGCAAAGATCGAGGTCGCGTCAGCACCAAATGACCTACTTTCAGCGGCGCAGTACGGCGAAATTACGGCTTGACCTTATCTGCCTAACTCTCTAGTGTCACCCTTAAGTTGACGGTGAGGAGGTAGGGCAGTGGCTGCAGAGCAATCTCAGAATGAACTCACTACCACTATTCACTTGGGGCTTCGTGAGGTTTCAAACACTTCAGAAAAATATCTAGAGGAACAGCTCGCCTTACTTTCCCCTGAGGATCGTGCTGTAGTCGCAGAGATTCAAAACTCTGGTGGCGAAAAAGCGATGATTCTTATCGCTCGCGGAGCCAATAAAGGCTCCCGCTTCTTGATTACTTCAGAAGGTGTAGCTGTCGGTCGATCAGCATCTAGCTCGATTTTTCTCGATGATGTGACTGTTTCACGAACTCATGCAACGATAACAAAGCAAGGCAGTAACTTTGTACTAAAGGATGAAGGTTCGCTCAATGGAACCTACATCAACAATATTTCCGTCACAGAGCATGTTCTTGTTTCTGGTGATGAGTTCCAAATAGGAAAATTTCATTTGCTTTTCGTCAGTTCCAAATAGGGGAGTAGTCATGGCAGTTCCAGCACGCGCATATTTGAGCATCGGTGAAGTCCTTAACCGTTTGCGTGGAGATTTTGCGGACATAACAATTTCAAAGATTCGCTTCTTGGAATCTGAAGGATTGATTGAGCCGCAACGAACACCATCGGGTTACCGCAAATTCACTAGTTCGGATTTAGAGCGCTTGCGTTACGTTCTACTTGCACAGCGAGATCAATACCTGCCGTTAAAGGTGATCAAGGAAAATCTGGATGCAATTGATCGTGGCTTACAGCCAGCTGCAGTAGGCGGAGTTCCAGCACCTCGACCAAATATTGGATTAGCGACAATCGATGGCGAGATGGCTCCAAGCGCCTTCGGCGAAGTAAGCGAAATGCGCTTATCTCGTGAAGAGCTGCTTAAGAACAGCGGTCTGGCTGAAGATCAGTTAGTAGAGCTTGAAGGGTATGGATTAATCACAGCGCGAGGTCGTCATTACGATGGCGATGCCTTGGCGATTGCAAAGGCTGTTACAGAAATGGGTGGGTTTGGAATTGAAGCCCGTCACCTTCGTTCATTTAAATCAGCAGCCGATCGCGAGATTGGCCTTATTGAACAGGTCATTACTCCTTTGACTCGACAGAAGAGCGCTGAATCTAAGGCACGTGCTGAAGAGGTTCAAAAGGAGATCGCATCTCTATCAATTCGTTTGCATGCTGCACTTGTTCGTGGCGGCCTCAATCGTCTTCGCTCATAATTCTTAACCGGTAGTTACAGATTATGTTGATCCCCATGGAGGTAATCGGCGTCCGCGTCGAAATGCCATCCAACCAACCCATCGTTCTTCTTAAGGAGATCGATGGCACCCGTTTTCTGCCGATCTGGGTTGGGGCGGTTGAAGCCACCGCCATAGCCTTTGCACAGCAGGGCGTTGAACCGCCCCGTCCCTTGACCCATGATTTGATGAAGAACCTAGTCGAACTCTTTGATGCGACCTTAATTGCGGTGCATCTGACCGAACTCAAGGATGGAGTCTTTTACTCAACCCTCAACCTTCGCGATAGCTCAGGGGAGCCGCTTACGGTAACGGCTCGACCATCAGATGCGATCGCTTTAGCTGTCAGAACCCACAGCAACATCCTGGCAACGGAGGAGCTACTCAACGAGGTGGGTGTAGAGATCCCGCAAGGCGAGGGCGAGAACCAAGAGGTTGAGAAGTTCCGTGAGTTCTTGGATCAAATCAACCCAGAGGATTTTGCGGGCTAAGGGGAGAAACCCTCAACCTCAAGTAGAGGTTTCATTCGTGTCGGTCATTGTTTACCCTTGTTCCTAGCCTTACATTTATCTCACTCCCCAAGAGAAATGAGCATTCCCCGTGTCCCCAGAAGAGATGGAAATCGGCTACAGAGGCGCAACAGCCTGCTCTGCCGCTGGAATTAGCTACCGTCAATTAGATTATTGGGCACGTACAGGTTTAGTTGAGCCAAGTATTAGAACAGCAAGTGGTTCTGGAACTCAACGTCTTTATGGTTTTCGCGACATCTTGGTTTTAAAGATTGTTAAGCGTTTATTGGATGCTGGTGTATCGCTACAAAATATTCGCACCGCGGTAGATCACCTGCGCAGTAGGGGAGTTACAGAGTTAGAGCGCATCACCTTGATGAGTGATGGCGCATCGATTTATGAGTGTGCAAGTCCGGATGAAATCATCGACTTACTGCAAGGTGGCCAGGGCGTATTTGGCATCGCAGTAGGCAAGGTGTGGCATGAGGTTGAAGGATCTCTATCTGTACTTCAGGGTGAAGTAAATGGTCAGCCTGTAGGTGGCGAAGGTAACGATGAACTTTCTTTACGTCGCAAGTTTAAAGGCGCGTAATAACACCCTTGTAAGTAGTATGTGTGCCTTGTAGTAGTTGCTACTAACTGTCGACAGGGGATCGTTTTGTCTCGTTCATTTGAGGATCGTCATATTGGACCAACCTCAACAGATGAAGCGGCGATGCTTAAGCACCTCGGATATTCAGATTTAACCTCCTTCATCTCAGATGTTGTTCCATCAAATATTGCGATCAACGGTGTTATTGAAAAGGCTTTAGATTCTGGCAAGAGCGAGGTTGAGGTTATTGCAGAGCTTCGCTCAATAGCAGCGGAGAACAAGGTCTATCGCTCATTAATCGGTACGGGTTATTACGGAACAATCGTTCCACCTGTAGTTAAGCGAAATGTTTTGGAAAACCCTTCGTGGTACACCGCTTACACGCCGTATCAACCAGAAATTTCTCAGGGTCGCCTAGAAGCCTTATTTGCTTTCCAGACGATGATTTGTGAGTTAACCGCATTAGACATTTCCAACGCATCGATGCTGGATGAAGGAACCGCTGCAGCAGAAGCGATGACATTGGCTCGCAGGGCCTCAAAGTTAAGTGATGATGCGGTGTTCTTGATTGAAGAACATGTGCATCCACAAACTAAAGCGGTTGTTGTTACTCGCGCAAAGCCTCTAGGTATCAAGGTTGTCGAAATCGATTCGGGCCATGTAGCGCGAGATGGTTACGATGGAGAATTTTTTGGTGCGTTACTGCAGTATCCAGATACAACAGGAACTGTCATTGATTACACAACATTTGCAGAGTATGCGCATTCACGTGAAGCTTTGGTAATCGCTGCAACGGATCTTTTGGCTTTAACATTGTTGAAAGCTCCAGGGGAGTGGGGTGCCGATATTGCGGTGGGTACGGCGCAACGTTTCGGTGTTCCAATGGGATTTGGTGGACCTCATGCCGGTTTCTTGGCGGTTCGCAACGGACTTGAACGCTCTATGCCAGGTCGTCTCGTCGGACAAAGTATTGATGCAACAGG
>JBJONC010000046.1:0-4001 GCA_046052005.1 Actinomycetota bacterium | reverse complement strand
ATCGCAATGATGGTGCGGTTCGCAGTGGAGATCTATTGCTTCTTGATGCAGGTGTCGAAGTTGATTCGTATTACACCGCAGATATCACTAGAACATTGCCAATCAATGGAAAGTTCACACCTGCACAACGTGCTCTGTACATGCTTGTTTACGAAGCACAAAAAGCAGGTATTGCAGCAGTTAAACCTGGCGAGAAGTTCTTAGCAATCAACAAAGCAAGCCACACGGTGTTGGCACAAGGTTTAATCGATATGGGAATTCTCAAAATGTCATTGGAAGAGGTTATGGATCCAGCTGTTGGATTACATAAGCGTTGGACCTTGCATGGTGTAAGCCACATGCTCGGAATGGATGTTCACGACTGTGCGCATGCTCGTGCTGAGCAGTACCGTGACGGAGTTCTTGAAGTTGGAATGTGTTTAACTGTTGAGCCTGGTCTTTATATCCAGCCTGATGATGAGCTATTTCCTGCTGAATACCGTGGAATTGGTATCCGTATTGAAGATGATGTGGTTGTTACTGAAGATGGTTGCTTGAACCTAAGCGAGCACATTCCTCATCACCCAGATGAGATTGAAGCCTGGATGGCTTCACTGCGCTAACTGCAAACCGATCCACGCGGCAAACAAGCCAACTCCTAGGGACATAGTTAGGTTTACTGCCGCCTCTTTGTGTCGTTTTAACTCGAAAGCAAGGTAGACATCCAACATAAATGTTGACCAAGTAGTAAATGCTCCTGCAAAACCAATTGCAAATAGATCAAAGCCTTGCTCAGCTCTTCCATACGTTAAGCCAAGTAAAAAAGAGCCAAGAATATTTACAGTAAATATTCCATACGGCTTAGTTGTGTATTTGCGGATCTGTTGATCAATAACAAATCTCAATGGGCCGCCGATCGCTGCGCCTAAAACGATAAGTGCCATATTCATGAGCGCACCGGAATCAATTTACGGGCAAGAGGTAATACAACAATTACCGCGATTAAAGAAAGGAAGATGTTTTGCGCAAGAAAGAGCGCTCCACCATCGATGGGTTCAAGTGAGTGAGCGGTAACCGCGGAAAATGTTGTAAATCCCGCACAAAATCCCGGTAATAAAAGTAGGCGTAATTGGCTGATTCCACGACGTTCCATCAAAACCAAGAGGGCAGAAGCTAAAGCAACACCTGCAACATTTGCGATTAAGGTTCCTTGGCGATCATCGGGAAATATTTCGCCAACGCCATACCGCGACAGGGTTCCAGCTACACCGCCAACAGAGACCAGAACTAAGGAGTTCAGAGTGGGCGCGATTTCTTGTTGATATTTGTAACAACTCTTGTGACTAAAGAAATTACAACCGCAGCAAAGATCGCAGACCAAAAGTTATTGATCTCTAGCTTGTCGCTCCATCGAGATACCAACATCAAGATCGCAGCATTGACGACAACAAGGAATAATCCAAGAGTTAAAATTACAGCTGGAAGAGTTAGCAGTTTAAGCAAAGATCCGAGGGTTGCATTCAGCAAACCAAATAACAGAGCAACCCACAAATACGTTGTGAATCCACCCATTACATCGATTCCAGGAATCAAAGCGGTTGCAACCCAAAAGGAAAGGGCTAGTGCGCCCCAACGAACTAATAATTTCATAAAGAAATTATAGGCCCTCGCGCTTACGAATCTTTGAACCCAACCAACGAACTGGATCGTACTTAATGTCAGCAACGCGCTCCTTCATAGGAATGATCGCATTGTCAGTGATCTTGATGTGCTCAGGGCAAACCTCAGTACAGCACTTTGTGATGTTACACATTCCGAGACCATGCTCTTCTTGCGCAGTCTTCTTGCGGTTCTTCAAAGTATCAAGAGGGTGCATATCTAGCTCTGCGATACGGATAAAGAAACGAGGACCTGCGAAAGACTTCTTGTTCTCTTCATGGTCACGAACAACGTGGCATACATCTTGGCAAAGGAAGCACTCGATGCACTTACGGAACTCTTGTGAACGCTCCACATCGATCTGCTCCATGCGAGCCTCACCTGGAGCAAGGTTCTCTGGGTGTGAGTACGCAGGTACTTCCATAGCCTTCTTGTAGTTAAAAGAGACATCTGTAACAAGGTCTTTAATGATAGGGAATGCACGCAAAGGTGTGACAGTGATTGTCTCTTCCTCACCAAATGATGCAACCTGTGTCATACATGCAAGACGTGGCTTACCGTTGATCTCCATTGAACAAGATCCACACTTACCCGCCTTACAGTTCCAACGAACTGCTAAGTCACCCATTTGTGTTGCTTGAACACGGTGAATTACATCGAGAACAACTTCACCTTCATTAGCCTCAACAACAACATCCTTGAGGCCGCCATCAGTTGAATCTCCACGCCAAATGCGAAGTTTAATATTGCGTGCCATTAGTTGGAACCGCCTTTCGCAACTTCTTCCGGTGTCATGTATTTCTCCAGCTCGTGAACATCAAAGAGTTCAAATAGTTCCTTAGGCATTGGTGGCAAGGCTTGCTTGCGAACATTTACCTTTTCACCATCAAATGATGAGATGTGGTTAACCTGACGCCACTTGTTATCCATTCCTGGGAAATCATCACGTGTGTGACCACCGCGTGACTCTTCACGAGAATCTGCAGACTTAGCTGTTGATTCTGCAACTAACAACATGTTGTCTAGATCAAATGCCAAGTGGAAACCTGGGTTGAACTTACGTCCACCAGTTACCGCAACATTTGCACTGCGCTTTCTAATGTCAGCGATCTTTGCAATCGCATCCTTTAGCTCTGCACCCGTACGAATGATTCCAACAAGGTTATGTGTAACCTCTTGAAGCTCTGCGTGTAGTGAGTAAGAGTTTTCTCCACCTTGACGATCAAATGGTGCTTGAATCTTTGCTGCCGCTGCCTTAATTGCTGCATCGCTAACAGGATTCTCGCCATTCTTCTTAAGGTACTCAACCGCGCCCATTCCTGCGCGACGGCCAAAGACCAAAAGATCTGACAAGGAGTTTCCACCAAGACGGTTTGAACCGTGCATTCCACCAGCAACTTCACCAGCGGCAAACAAGCCTGGAACGCCTACTGCAGCTGCAGTATCTGGCTCTACTTCAACGCCACCCATTACGTAGTGACATGTTGGGCCAACTTCCATCGGCTCCTTGGTGATATCTACGCCAGCTAGTTCATAGAACTGGTGCCACATAGATGGAAGACGCTTCTTAATGAGCTCTGCTGGCAAACGCTTTGAAACATCGAGGAAAACTCCACCGTGTTCAGTTCCACGTCCAGCCTTTACCTCGCTGTTAATCGCGCGTGCAACCTCATCGCGTGGAAGAAGCTCTGGCGGACGACGGTTGTTGTCCTGATCTTCATACCAACGATCTGCTTCAGCTTCATTGTCAGCGTACTTATCCTTAAATACATCTGGGATGTACTTGAACATAAAACGTTCGCCGAGGTTGTTTGTTAGAACTCCACCTTCACCGCGAACAGATTCTGTTACCAAAATTCCGCGAACAGATGGTGGCCACACCATTCCTGTTGGGTGGAACTGCAAGAACTCCATGTCAACAAGGTTTGCACCAGCCTTCAATGCAAGTGCATGTCCGTCGCCAGTACCTTCCCATGAGTTAGAAGTAATCTTGAAAGTTTTTCCAACTCCGCCAGTTGCAATTACAACTGCAGGTGCTTCAAACAAAACCTCTTCGCCACTTTCGCGCCAGTAACCGTATGCACCAGAAACTTTTCCATTCTCTTTAAGAATGTCGGTGATTGTTAGCTCTGCGAAAACTTTGATTCCGCTTTCCATGTCGCCGGTTTCGCGACCATCCTTTTGTTGCAGTTGAACAATCTTCTGCTGCATTGTGCGGATGAGTTCTAGACCTGTACGGTCACCAACGTGTGCAAGACGTGGATACTCATGTCCACCGAAGTTACGTTGTGAAATCTTTCCTTCTTTAGTGCGATCAAAGAGTGCGCCCCAAGTTTCTAGCTCCCAGATGCGATCTGGTGATT
>JBJONC010000045.1:0-4002 GCA_046052005.1 Actinomycetota bacterium | reverse complement strand
AGCCACAGCGAACGTAGATTATTTTCAATCAGGTCGCTACCTAGATATCCAAGTACAACAATTGGTACCGAACCAATAATGATCAACCAACCCATACGAGCTTGAGGTTTTTCTTGGACGTTCAATTCTTTGCGCAATACCGCTTGCTGGAACCAAGCACGAACTATCGCTGCTATGTCCTTGCGGAAGTAGATAAGGACGGCGAGCTCGGTACCTATCTGTGTAATCGCAGTAAATCGGGCACCGGGATCTTTTGCGCCATTTAAGAACTCTCCAACAAAACGAATATGCGCGCTGGAGGAAATAGGAAGGAATTCAGTGAGGCCTTGAACAATTCCAAGAATTATCGCTTCGAACATCACGGCCTCCAATCAATCTCTAGAGGGCAATAGTAACGAGCATTTATCTATTAATCCTCGAAAGGTATATTTGAGCTATGAAAGCGAGCCTGGCACTTGATGATTTAAAGGGTTACGGGAAAAAGGGCAGAGTTGGCGATCTTTCTCGCTTCTTCAAAACCGCACCAGGTGAGTATGGCGAAGGCGATCTCTTCTTTGGTGGAACAGTCCCCCAAACACGATCTGTTGCTAAGAAATTCAAGGCCCTTGATTTCGAAGAGTTAACAAAACTATTCAACTCTCCATTTCACGAAGCTCGACTATGTGCATCGATAATTCTCAACCTGCAATTCAAAGAAGCCAAAACTTCCCAGCAGCGAAAGAAGATATTTGATTTTTACTTGAAGCAAGTCCGAGCCGAACGAATCAATAACTGGGACATTGTTGATGTGTCCGCTCCTTGGATGGGCGTGTACCTATTAGAAATCGATGATCCGATGCCGCTGCTGATCAAGTTCTCTAAGTCAAAGTCTCTATGGCAACGACGGGTTTCGATCATTCTTACATTCGCGTTGATCCGTGCTGGTGATCTAGAGCCAACATTGATTATTTCTGAAGCTCTACTTAAAGACAAAGAAGATTTGATTCACAAAGCGGTTGGCTGGATGCTGCGCGAACTAGGTAAGAAAGATGTCATGTTGCTTCGAAGTTTTCTTGCAAATCATTCGCATGAAATGCCACGCACAATGCTGCGATACGCCATCGAGAAATTACCTGAATCAGAGCGCAAGAAGTGGCTGATTGAAAGTAAATAGTTAATCCGAGCAACTGCAAACTTTTCGCATGTTGCATCCTGTTTTCCCTCCGAGTACTTTACGGCGTAGCAAATCGCGACCACAAAACTAGTGAGGAGTAATGATGTTTTTTACTAAACGCCGCGTCATTGACTTCTGTCGCGTCAACAGCACAAGCTGCTGATTTACACCGCCTCTAATTCTTTTTTTTATTTTCATTTACCTCTTTTTTCACAACTAACAAAGGATCATTATGTTAAAAGCAAGAAAAGTCTTAGTGAGTGCAATTGCCCTCACCTTATTGGCAACAACTGGTATTCAGAGTTCAACAGCTGCACCTAAGAATCAAGCACGAGCAGTTGCGCAACCTGATTGGTTAGAACAAAACATCGACAACCCTAAGGTTCGAATCATTGAAGTAAGCACCGAGCCTGGTCTGTACGAACGTGGTCACATCAAGAACGCAGTGAAGATTGTTTGGCACACCGATCTTGTTGACACAGTGAATCGTGACATCGCTTCAGCGAAGAACTTTCAAAAACTAGCTCAAAAGATCGGCATCAACGAGGACACAACCGTGGTCCTATACGGCGATAAGAACAACTGGTTTGCCGCTTGGGGTGCATGGGTATTCAATATTTATGGCGCAAAGGATGTGCGAATCCTTGATGGTGGTCGTGTGAAGTGGGAGAAGGATGGACGCGCGCTTACAACTGCAGTCCCATCATTCAAGGCTGGAAACTTCACAACACGTGTAGCAGATAAGTCACTTCGTGCATCATTGCTTCAAGATGTTCTTCCAGTTGCAAAGAAGCGCGTGAAGGCTGATTTGATCGATATCCGTTCAGCAGATGAATACAGCGGAAAAATCTTTGCACCAGCAGGATTCCAGGAATTAGCTGTCCGTGCCGGTCACATCCCAGGAGCAATCAATGTCCCATGGGGTCAGAATGTGAACGCTGACGGAACTTTCAAGACTGTTGCAGAACTCAAGAAGCTTTACGCCGATAAGGGTGTAGATGGCAAGCAAAACATCATCACTTACTGCCGTATTGGTGAGCGTTCATCACTTACTTGGTTCGTCCTCAGTGAGATTCTTGGTTACAACGTAAAGAACTACGATGGTTCATGGACTGAGTACGGTAACTCTGTTGGAGTTCCAATTAGCAATCCATCAGGAACTATCTGGGGTAATTCCTAATTAATAGCGATTCATTAAAGAGCAACGGTCTCGGGGTATCTGAGACCGTTGCTCCGCTATGGAGTAAATCGGAAAAGATTCGCACAGTGATAGCTGGTGCAATTGTTTCCATACTCTTAGCGACTGCTTATGTACTCTCTTCAGGTGAGCAGGCGAACACTGCTCCCATATCTCTCTTGATGGGAACCGCTCTAGGAATTCTCTTTGAGCGAGGTCGCTTCTGCTTCTTCTGTATTTTTCGTGAAGGCATTGAAGAGAAAAACTCCACTCCATTTGTTTCAGTACTAATTGCGATTGCCACAGGTGCAATCGGCTACACAGTTATTTTCGGACAATTCCTGCCTGATACATCTTCTGATTCGCTCCCACCGGGAGCGCACATATCCCCTGTTAGCTGGCCTCTAGCCCTTGCAGCTTTTGCATTTGGAATTGGAATGACGCTATCGGGTGCCTGCATAAGTGGTCATTTGTATCGCTTGGGACAAGGATATTTGCGAGCTATTCCAGCGCTTATCGGATCTTTCTTTGGCTTTGCCTTAGGTTTTCTCACATGGAATTGGTTTTACTTAAATGCCATTTCTGATGCGCCAACAATTTGGCTTCCTCATTACATTGGATATTCAGGCTCTTTAATTATCACTCTCATTGCGCTTCTTGGATTAGGTCTGTTCGCCCTGAAGAAGGGCAAAAACTCCGAACCGTTCCGAAGTGCGCCTGCTCAAGAGTTTTCACTTGCTTCTACTATTAAGCGATTAACGACAGAGCGCTGGAGTCCTATTACTACAGGTTCGCTAGTTGGAATCATCGGAGTTATTGCCTACCTAAGAATTGAACCTCTAGGTGTAACCCGCCAAATTAGTACGACTACTCGCACCGTAATGGAGGACCGTGGCTTGGGGCCAGAGGTTATTCATGGTTTGGATCGCATGGCTGGCTGTATAGCTGTTGTTAGCAGCACCATTACAAACAATGGATGGTTGATTCTTGGAATTGTCGTTGCCTCATTTGCGGCAGCTCTATCAGGAAATCGATTTAAGCTTTCGAAGTTGACTCTTCGCAACTCAACAACGGCTTTGTTAGGTGGAGTTCTGCTCGGATGGGGCTCGATGATTTCCTTGGGATGCACGATTGGTGTTTTGCTATCAGGCACGCAGGCATTCGCGCTCTCCGGTTGGGTTTTCTTCGCCTTCGCCTTCTTAGGCGTTTGGGTGGGGTTGAAACTTCGACTTCACAACTCCTAACCAAATAAAGGGCGTAACTCAACCTTTCGATTACAAGCTCTTGAACCTTCAGCGGCTAACTGCTGTGCGGTTTCAAGAGAATCCACCTTGATGATCCAGAATCCACTGACGTATTCAGCTGATGAATGATGTGGGCCAGGGATTGTTATTTCAGAACCGTTTCGTGAGTCAAAAACCATGGCCTTATCTGGAGAATCAATCCCGCATACAAATAGGCGTTGCCCGGCATCCTCGATCTTGTCGTTGAAATCATCAATCGCCTTCATCTCTTCAGGCGTATGAGGTGGACGAGTTTGAGTATCAATGACAGAAATAATGAAGCGCATATCCGGATTCTAGATGAACTAAACTGTATTTGTGAATGAGCACGAAAATGAGGTCTATGAGCGTTGGGGAGATACCGACGCTTACCGCCAATCCAAAGCTAA
>JBJONC010000044.1:0-4196 GCA_046052005.1 Actinomycetota bacterium | reverse complement strand
TTTGATGAAGACGGCAGGGGACTACATGAAAGATTTAGTGGAACGGTTCTTACTAGAAGTTAGCGGATCTTTGGTGCACGTGTTGGCATCGGACCCTTTGGAATTGGCATAGACATACCACCAACCGCCTTAAGGCGAGCACGTACTTCGCGCATCTGATGCGCAGTTAACTTCTTCGGTAGACGACGTAATTGCTTTTGCAGTTTTTGAATTGGAACTCGTCCATCTTCGCTTCCAACAAGAATCTCCGTAATTGGAACCCCTGGAGCAAAACGCTCTGTTTTCTTCTTTTCATCAGACATCATTTGGCGAACAGCGTTTGAGCCTTCACCAGTTAAAACGATTCCGGCACGTCCAACACTTCGGTGCACCATGTCTTGATTGCGTGCTACCGCAACTGCAGGTGTTGTTGTCCAGCCCTTACGAATTGCCATCAACACACTTGCGCCTGCACCAATCTGACCTTCAATTGAGGCGTAAGCGGCGGTGCCGGCTTGGCGGGTAAAGAAGAAAAGTGTGACAAGAAGCGCCAGTGGAAAAAAGATGAAGGCGAAGTAAATTGGGTGACCTAGGGAGGCGCCTATTGCGATTCCGATTCCCCATGAAGCTAGGAAGATCGCCAGCAAGGCGATTGTTATCCATGGCTTAACCTGTTTGGTTACCTTGTACGCATCGCGGAAGGTTTGAAAGCGGGGAGTCTTGATCTTCTTTTCTTTGGCTTTTCTCTTAAACATGTGGCTAGTTTAGGGGCGCAGGCGCTGTTCCACCAAGACGAGCTGGGGCCCAACGCTGACCGACATGGCTATCAGGGTAGTTTTCTTGGACTGTGTTGAGCATGGAGATCATTACCTGTCGGAGCTGAAGTGTCGCTGCCTCGATATCTACATCGGGCGCGTAACTAATTGCTTCACCAAATGAAACCGTGACGGGTGTTTTCCCTCTTGTGAAGTTGGGTTTTACGCCCTTGGTGTAGACCCGTTGCCCACCCCAGACAATTGTTGGAATGATCGGAACACCAGCATCGGCTGCAAGTCGAACCGCACCTGACTTGAGTCCCTTGATTTCAAAACTGGTAGAGATAGTTGCTTCGGGAAAAATGCCGATGATTTCTCCGGATTTTAAGGCTCGTAATGCAGCGACAAAGGATGCTGAACCATTTCCTCGGTCAACGCAGATGTGATGCATGCCGCGCATTAATGGACCAGCGATTTTATTGTCAAAGATTTCTTTCTTAGCCATGAAACGTACATATCTATTTACCGGCAAAGCTGCAGTCCCTGCGATTGCAAAATCCAAGTAGCTCACGTGATTGATCGCAAGGATGGCTCCACCTTTACGTGGAATATTTTCATCGCCTTCAAATGTAAATTGAAAACCTAAATACTTCCAAAAGCCTTTGACTAGAGAAATTACTGGGGGATAGACAAGATCAGCCACGAGCTGATTTCTTTTCCATTGCCTGCTTGTACAGACGTCCTGCGCGATAAGAAGAACGAACGAGTGGACCGCTCATAACACCGAGGAATCCAACTTGTTCAGCTTCTTGGGCCAGTTCAACAAACTCTTCAGGCTTTACCCAACGCTCAACTGGATGATGCTTATTTGTAGGGCGAAGGTACTGAGTAATTGTGATTAAATCGCAGCCAGCGTTGTGAAGGTCTACCAAAGCCTGGGAAATCTCTTCACGAGTTTCGCCAAGACCAAGGATCAAATTAGATTTAGTGATCAAGCCAAAATCCTGAGCCATACCAATGACTTTCAGGGATTTTTCGTAGGTAAATGCTGGTCGAATCTGCTTAAAGATACGTGGCACTGTTTCTAAATTATGGGCAAATACCTCTGGACGAGTTTCAAAGATTGGGTTGAGCAATTCGGGCTTAGCATTGAAATCTGGCGCCAGCATTTCTACGCCGGTACCGGGGTTCATGTCATGTACAGCGCGAATAGTTTCGGCATACAGCCATGATCCTTCATCTTCAAGATCATCGCGGGTTACTCCTGTGATCGTTGCATAGCGAAGACCCATCGACTTAACAGATTCAGCCACTTTTCTTGGCTCTTCGCGATCAATCGGTAGAGGCTTACCTGTATCAATGTTGCAAAAATCGCAACGACGAGTACAGCGATCGCCACCAATCAGGAATGTCGCCTCTTTATCTTCCCAACATTCAAAAATGTTTGGGCAGGCGGCTTCTTGGCAAACGGTATGAAGGCCTTCACTCTTTACCAGCGAACGCAGCCGTGTGTACTCGGGACCCATATTGGCTCGAGTCTTAATCCATTCAGGTTTGCGTTCAATTGGTGTTTGCGCATTGCGAGCTTCGATTCGAAGTAACTTGCGACCCTCTGGTGCCATTGTCATGCGCTCACCCTTTTCAGAGATTCGAAGATGTGTCGCTCAACTAAAGGGGCAACTTCATCGATTGTGATTGAACGGTGTAATTCGATTTCTAGTGATGTAACTCCAGCATCGGCAATTCCACAAGGAATGATGGTTTTAAAAGAAGAAAGATCGGGATTTACGTTCAGGGCGAAGCCATGCATTGTCACGCCTTTGGCTACACGAACACCGATTGCAGCGATCTTGCGATCACCAGCAACATCTCGCACCCACACACCAGAGCGTCCATCAATTCGTTCTGTAGCAAGGCCTAAATCTGAACACACCGCCATTAATCCAGATTCGATTTCGCGAACAAAGCCAACGAGTTCTGCAGGATTAATCAACTTAACAATCGGATAGCCGACTAGTTGGCCAGGGCCATGCCATGTTATGCGGCCGCCACGATCAACATCGATAACAGGAGTGCCATCGGAAGGTTTTTCAGACTCCTCTGTACGACGCCCAGCGGTGAAAACAGATGGGTGCTCCAAAAGCAGCAATGTATTAGGGCGCTTTCCATCGACAACATCCTGATGAATCGCCTTTTGTGACTCCCACGCCTTTTGATAATCAACTAGCCCATGGCGTGACAAGGCGATGGCTGAATCCGAGGCACTTTCCAATAGGGGCACACCCATAGCCTAAAGGTAGGCTTGCCCTCATACCAATTGAGGGCTGAGAGGCCGATCAAACGCTGAAAGGTTGGCCCACGTGTCCGCTACATCAATGAAGAAGAGCCGTCGTCCTCTGGCATACGCACTATTAGTGATTTTCCTCTGGTTTGGTGCCAGCGGTGTATTCGGTCCTCTTTTCGGCAAGCTCTCAACGGTTCAGGAAAATGACAACTCAGCTTTCTTGCCAGATAGCGCCGAATCTACGCAGGCCTCCAAGATTATTGAGAAGTTCAATCAAGATCAGAACCAAACCCTTCCAACTCTGGTGTTGTACGTAGGCGAAGTAAATGTCGAAAAGATTGCAGCGCTTAATGAACATTTGGCCAAGCTCGGTTCACAGCAAATCATTGGAACTGATGTCCCAATCTCGAAGTACCTAACTGAAGGTGAGCAGATTTTTGCTTTTCCTTCAGAAGATGGCAAAGCGCTACTGGTGAACCTTCCATTTAAGTCTGAGATTGCAACTGACTTACTGCCTAACAACAAGCCCGCGCTACCCGAAGTAATTGAAACGCTTCGTGAAGATTCTGCTGAGTTTGCTAAGAGTGTCGGACTGGTTTCAAATGTAACTGGAATCGGTGCGCTGCTTGGCGATTTGTTTGGAGCTTTCGAAGGAATTGACTCT
The DNA here is from genome assembly GCA_046052005.1 of Actinomycetota bacterium. Lineage (GTDB taxonomy): Bacteria > Actinomycetota > Actinomycetes > Nanopelagicales > Nanopelagicaceae > Planktophila. The sequence goes on along the minus strand of JBJONC010000044.1, from coordinate 514 downwards.
TCATTGTTACTAACCACATTGGGTGTTGTTGCACTTATTTTGATCGTTGTATATCGATCTCCGGTGCTTTGGATTCTTCCACTGTTTTCTGCGGTGATCGCGCTATCAACCGCTGGTGGTTTGGTGTATCTATTAACAAAGAATGACTTCATTGATCTGAACGGTCAATCGCAAGGCATTTTGTCGGTACTGGTCTTGGGCGCCGCAACAGATTATGCGTTGTTACTCATTTCTCGCTATCGAGAAGAGCTGCATCACCACGATCATCCTGCACAAGCCATGAAGGCCGCATACAAGGGCGTCTTTGAACCAATCGTTGCATCTGGTGCAACGGTAATTTCAGCGCTATTGGTTCTATTGCTCAGCGATCTATCTGGCAACCGCGGTCTTGGTCCTGTCGGTGCAATCGGTATTGCTGCAGCGATGGTCACCATTCTTACTTTACTTCCAGCCCTTCTTGTGGCCTTTGGTCGCTGGATCTTCTGGCCAAGAATTCCGCGTAATGATGATGTAA
>JBJONC010000043.1:0-4240 GCA_046052005.1 Actinomycetota bacterium | reverse complement strand
GCATCAACAATTCGCTGATTGTCGATGTGTGAAAGGCCAAAGGCACGGATACCTGGCGTATCGATGATCCAGCCATCGCTATCAACCAATGGCAAAGCGATTGCACTCGATGAGGTGTGGCGACCACGCCCGGTTGCTGCATTTACATCACCTGTCACGCGATCTGCCTCAGGAACCAATGCATTAATCAAAGTTGATTTACCAACACCTGAATGGCCCACCAATACAGAGATCTTGCCCTCTAACACTTGGTGCAACTTTGCTAAATTCTCTTCACGTGATTGGCTTTTGATCGCTGTATGAATTATCTCGACATCCAAATCTGCATACTCGGCAAGAAATGGCGGAACCTCGCTGATATCAGTCTTTGTGACAACAATCTTTGGAACAATTCCCTCAGTAAAAGCCGATACTAGAAAGCGGTCAATTAATCCACGACGTGGTTCTGGATTAGCAGCGGCAACAACAATTACTAATTGATCAATATTTGCAACGATGGTGCGTTCTACTTGCGCGGCATCATCAACGGTTCGGCTCAATGAGTTACGACGCTCCTGCACAGAAACGATACGTGCAAGGGTTCCTTCTACTCCGGAAACATCTCCCACCAAAGAAACATTGTCACCGGTAACAACAGATTTTGGACCAAGCTCGCGTGCGCGCATCGCGGTAACGATGGTTCCATCTTCTGTAATGCAGGTCTGACGACCGCGATCAACGGTTGTAACTAAAGCAGTGATTGCATCGTTGTGCGATGGGCGATCTTTGCTTCGCGGGCGGGTGCTTCGTGATGGGCGAATTCGCACATCTGATTCATCGTATTCGCGTGGACTCATACTAAGAGTGAGCTCCAAAGCCCTGGAAAATCTGGAAGGGTTTTGCGAGTAGTTGCAATGTTCTCGACTTCAATCCCTGGAACAACTAACCCCAAAACAGCGCCAGCTGTAGCTAATCGGTGATCCTCATATGTATGGAAAACGCCGGCATGAAGCGGTGCAGGAGTAATGTGTAAAGCGGTTTCTTCCTCAACAACATTGCCACCTAAGGCGTTGATTTCACGCGTAAGTGCTGCAAGACGATCGGTTTCGTGAAGGCGCAGGTGCCCGATTCCGCGTAAATGTGATGGTGAATCGGCAAGGGCTGCAAGGGTTGCAATGGATGGGGTTAATTCGCCCACATCATGCAGATCGATATCGATTCCATGAATGGTTCCGTTTCCTTTAAGCGTTAATCCGGCATCACTCATTGAAACCGTTGCACCCATAGCAGTAAGAATTGAACGTAGCTGATCGCCAGGTTGTGTCGTCATTTTTGGCCAATCAGCAATTGTCACACTTCCACCGCACACCATAGCTAGAGAAAGAAATGGTGCAGCATTTGATAGATCTGGTTCGATCACTAAATCTTTACCGTGCAGTGATCCTGGCTTAACGCTCCAACTTTGGTTAGCTGCATCAACATCTACCGTTGCACCAAAGTCGCGCAACATCTCAACTGTCATTTCAATATGCGGCATTGATGGAAGTGAAGCACCTTGATGCTGGGCAACGATTCCCTTTTCAAAACTTGGTGCAACTAATAGCAATGCAGACAAGAACTGACTAGATGCACTTGCATCAATTGTTAGATTGCCACCAGGAATTGAACCTGTGCCATGCAACTTCAAGGGCAAGCTGTAACGGTTTTCATGATCTACTGAAACTCCAAGCTCTTCCAACGCCTTGATGACAGGACCTAGCGGTCTTTCATAGGAACGTGGGTCGCCATCAAAAGCGACTTCGCCAGTTGCTAGCGCTGCTAGCGGAGGCAAGAAGCGCATTACGGTTCCGGCGTTACCAACATCAATCTTTACCCCGCCGCGCAGAGCTGCTGGAGTAACAATCCATTGCAACTCTTCAAGACCATTGACACTTACTGTCTTTTCTTCAATTCCAACACCCAGCGCCTTGAGTCCAGCCATCATTAATTCGCTATCGCGAGATACCAATGGACGACGCAGAACAGATTGAGTCTTTGCTTGTGCCGCCAAAATTAAGGCACGGTTGGTTACTGATTTTGAACCGGGAATGACAACGCTGATATCAACTGGTGTTGCGCCGCGGAAAATCGCGGGCCAGTGGGCGCTGTTTGTCATCGCCTAAGTCTAACCGCTGAGCCCACCTGCGATACCCTTGAATTATGTGTGGACGTTATGCGCAAACCGCCGACATGCGCGAGCTTATGGAGCAGTTTTCAGTAACTGGAACCTCTCCTGAAAGTTCACTGCCACTGAATTGGAATATCGCACCGACAAATCCCATTTACATCGTTCGGGCTAATGACCAATCTGGCAATGACACCTCCAGGGAAAAAGCGTTAGCGGTAGTTTCATGGGGATTGATCGGTCCTTGGCTGACTGATTTTCAAGAAGCCCGCGCTTCTCAATCACGTGCGATCAATGCGCGCAGCGAATCAATTCATGAAAAGCCAACCTTTAGAAATGCATTTAGAGCGACGCGATGTTTGATTCCGGCATCGGGGTATTACGAATGGGCAACCGCGTTAGGCAAGTATTCGCCTAAGCAACCTTTTTACATCTCCGCGCGAGATGACAAGCAACTTCCTATCGCTGGAATCTGGAGCAGCTGGCGAGCACCCAATGGAGAGGTTATTGAAACCGCATCCATCATTACTCAGGAAGCTCAAGGCGAGTTAGCGACGATTCACAGCCGGATGCCGGTCTTTATGCCACAGGATCGTTGGGATACCTGGCTTAACCCTCGCAACACCGATGTGAATGAATTGAAATCCTTAATGGTTGTTGAGCACCCTGAATCAATCGTTAAAGCCCATCCCGTATCCAGCGCGGTAAATACAGTGGCAAATAATGGAAAAGGTTTAATCGTCGAACTGCCTTTGGGAGAGCCAGAAACCCTCTTTTAACGATAGTGTTTTAGGCGATGTCAACGGATCTAGTTAAAGAGAGCTCGGCGGATCGTGCTGTCCGCTTCGAGCGAGATGCCCTTGCCTTCACCGATCAGTTGTACGCAGCTGCGCTGCGTTACACAAAGAATCCACATGATGCCAAGGATCTTGTTCAAGATACTTACTTAAAAGCCTTTGCTTCATTTCATCAATTTGAACCAGGAACCAATCTGCGTGCTTGGTTGTACCGAGTTCTGACAACAACTTTTATCAATACGTATCGCAAGGATCAACGCCGACCACAGTTAAGTGCAGGCGAGATCGAAGATTGGCAGTTAGCCGACGCTGCTTCACATACAAGTGATCAAGGAAAATCTGCAGAGGTTGAAGCGCTAGAAAATCTTCCAGATAGCGATATCAAGCGCGCTTTGCAGGAGATTCCAGAAGAGTTCCGCATTGCTGTGTACTTGGCAGATGTAGAAGGTTTTTCATACAAAGAGATCGCAGAAATCGTGGGAGTCCCTGCGGGAACTGTGATGTCACGTCTGCATCGGGGAAGAAAACAGCTCCGTGAGCGGTTAACTGAGTATGCAAAGGAACTGGGTTACACCACCGAGAAGAGTTCGGGGGTTAAACCATGAATTTCAGTATTTTTGGTTCCAATGGCTTTGATGCCAATGGCTTCGGTCGAAATGATTTAGCGTGCAATGAAGTCCTGAACTCCTTTGTCTTGTTAATCGATGGACAGATGGAGCAGCCAGAGATCGCTTTGGTAGAGGTTCACATTTCAACATGTCCTGCTTGCGAGGCAGAGCTTGCTCACGAGCAAGCAATGCGTCAGTTGATGCAGGAAGCTTTGCGACGAAGCTGCGATGAAAAAGCTCCCGAGGATTTACATGATGCGATTTATCGTCAGATTCATGCACAAATGGCAGGTTCATTTACCGAAGTTGTAACCCAATACAGCATGACCGAAATTTCAATTGAAATCGATGAGTTTGGACAGATTGAGCATCGCGAAGTAACTATTGAGCACACAGAAGAGATTCGATTCCTTAATGATTCTTCAGATCCACAGGACCCATTTAACGGTGGCAGCAATGGATTGGGGCGCTAATCATGTTGCCTGAAGATGAGGTTCTTGGCGCGGTTGGTTTAACCGAGATGGTTGTCCGCCCTGGTGACACATCTGTTGCGATTGGCATCGGAGATTTACCGATCATTGCACCGTCGCTATTAATCAACTTAATGGAGCATGCAGCGATACTTTCATTGGATCTTTACTTAGAGCCAGGTGAAACAACGATCCCTGTAAGCGTTGAATTCATTTCATTAT
>JBJONC010000042.1:0-4553 GCA_046052005.1 Actinomycetota bacterium | reverse complement strand
CCCATGATTACGACTGTTGATGCGGATTTCCTAGCTCTACCTCTCGAAAAAGTCTCTGATGCGGCGATAAGTACAGCCACCGGCGCGGGCGCTTCTCATGTCGATGTGCGTATTGAGCGCACTCGAACAGGGTTGCTTTCCTTGCGCGATGCAAAGCCTGAGACTCAATCAGATGAGACCAACTTTGGAATTGGAGTTCGCGTCATTGTTAATGGCGCGTGGGGTTTTGCTTCATCTCCAGATGTAAGTGTTGAGACCGCGCAGAAGTTGGCGATGACCGCTGTTGCGATGGCAAAGACATCTAAGCCACTTTCAACTGATGAGGTTTCTCTAGTTTCAGAACCAGTTTATGCCAAGAAGAGCTGGGTTTCTGCTTACGAGATTGATCCGTTTTCTGTTACTGATGCAGATAAAAAGGATCGCCTCGCATCACTTAGTTCAAAGCTGCTTGCAGCTAAAGGTGTTAATCACACCAGCGCACATACGATGTATGTAAAAGAACAAAAGCATTATGCCGACTCTGCTGGAACTAGCACCACGCAACAACGAGTTCGCGTTCAAACACAGATCGAAGCGATTTCAACTGGTGATCATGGTTTTGAATCAATGAGAACACTTGCCCAGCCTGCAGGTTACGGGTGGGAGTGGATGGGTAACTCAATCTGGAACTGGGATGCTGAGATCGATCAGCTTCCAACTTTGCTTGCCGAAAAGGTTGCTGCACCATCAGTTGAACCAGGTCGTTACGATCTCTTGATTCACCCATCAAATCTTTGGCTGACTATTCACGAGTCGATCGGTCACGCAACAGAGCTTGATCGTGCGATTGGTTATGAAGCCAACTACGCAGGTACATCTTTTGCTACACCAGACAAGCTAGGCAATTTGAAGTACGGCTCTGAGTTAATGAATGTGACCGGAGATCGCAGTACCGAACATGGTCTGAGCACTGTTGGTTGGGATGATGAAGGTGTAGCTGCCCAGCGCTGGGATATCGTCAAAGATGGCGTATTAGTTGGTTACCAACTAGATCGACGAATTGCGGCGGTTGTAAACAAGGATCGCAGCAATGGCTGTGCTTACGCTGATTCTCCAGCGCATGTGCCAATTCAACGCATGCCAAACGTTTCCTTGCAAGCTAATCCAACTGGGCCAACCCTTGAGAAGTTAATCGAGTCTGTAGAAGATGGCATTTACATCTTGGGCGACAAGTCTTGGTCCATTGATATGCAGCGCTATAACTTCCAATTTACTGGTCAGCAGTTCCATCGCATTAAGAATGGAAAGCTAGTTGGTCAGTTAAAGGATGTTGCATACCAAGCGACTACTACTGATTTCTGGGGATCGATGAAAACCGTGGGTGGTCCATCAACATATGTTCTAGGCGGAGCCTTTAACTGCGGTAAAGCTCAACCAGGTCAGGTGGCGGCGGTAAGCCATGGCTGTCCAGCTGCGGTGTTCGACAAAGTCAATGTTCTCAATACAGTTGCGGAGGCGAGCAAGTGATTTCAGCTCAAGATCTCGTTGAAAAGATTCTGGCTCGTTCCACAACAGATGATTGCATCGTTGTAGTCCAGGACAGCACACAAGCTAACCTTCGCTGGGCAAGCAGCACCCTTACAACAAATGGTGTAATCCAGCAGCGCAACGTGACAGTCATTTCATTTGTTGCAATGGGTGGATCAATGGCATCAGGTGCGGTTACTCGTACCAATGTCGATGAGGGTGATATCGATGCAATTCTGGCTGAAGCAACCGCGGCAGCTAAAGCATCAGGTGCGGCAGAAGATTTCGCACCCCTTGCACGCGATGTTGCCTTCGGTAACTGGAGCGCTTCACATACCCCAACAGGTCCCGAGGTTTTCAGTGGCTTTGCACCAGAACTAGGCGACATGATGCGCCGTTCAAAATCTGATTCAATTGAATTATTTGGCTACGCCGAGCACACCCATCAAACAATTTGGGTTGGCTCAAAGGGCGGAATGAGATTGCGTCACGATTCTCCAGTTGGACGCGTTGAGATGACTGGTAAGTCGCATCAACGTTCCCGTTCAACCTGGAATGGGGTCGAAACCCATGATTTTAAGGATGTTTCCGTCTCAGCAATCGATGCCAATATTCGTCAGCGTTTAGAGTGGCAAGCAAAGAAGATCGATATTCCTGCAGGTCGATACGACACTATTTTTCCTTCAGGTTCAGTTGCTGACATCTACATCTACATGATGTGGGTTGCTGGCGGCCGTGATGCCTTTGAAGGTCAAAGTGTCTTTTCTAAGAAGGGTGGCGGCACCAGAGTTGGCGAGAAACTCTCTAATGTGGGGCTGCAGCTTTTCAGCACACCTACTCACCCAGTGCTTGCGGGTTCTCCATTTGTTTCTGCCTCAACAAGCAGTTCATTTACTTCTGTCTTTGATAACGGACAAAAGCAATCACAGGTTGATTGGATCAAGGATGGCGTATTGCAATCATTGGTTCAGACTCGTGCAAGTGCAGAGTTAACATCACTTCCATACACACCATTTGGCGATAACTTGATTATGAGCGTTGATGGCGGTAACGGAAAGCTTGAAGATCTTGTGAAGAAGGTAGACAACGGATTGCTTCTAACTACCTTGTGGTACATCCGAATGGTTGATCCAAACTCATTGCTTCTTACCGGTCTTACCCGCGATGGCGTTTACTACGTTAAGAATGGTGAAGTACAAGGAGCCACAAACAATTTCCGTTGGAATGATTCACCAGTAAGCGCGCTATCTCGCATCGCACATGCGGGTGCTACTGAGTGGACTCAGCCACGTGAATGGGCTGGGGATGCAACCAGTATGTCTGTTCCGCCGATGGTAATTAAAGATTTCAACATGTCGACTGTGAGCCCGGGTAACTAACCCCGGACTCACAGTTCAACACACTGAGATTACTTTTCTTCGTCGTCGCCGGCTGTGATTCGGCCTGCGTGAGCAGTTGCAGAAGGGTCTTTCTTAGCCTTCATCAAACTTGCAACCGTTGAAACAATCAAGATAATCGCAATAACCGCCAAGCTAACAAGGGTTGGGATCTTAGGCACTTCGTACCAAATCTCGTGCAAGTACACCATTATCAGCTTCACACCGATGAACATCAAGATAATTGAAAGACCTAGAGATAGGTAAATCAACTTGTCCAGTAGTCCCTTAAGTAAGAAGTACAGCGCGCGTAAACCAAGCAAAGCAAAGGCGTTTGCTGCAAAAACAAGGAATGGCTCTTGAGTCACACCAAATGTTGCTGGGATTGAATCAAGTGCAAATAACAGGTCTGTAGATGCGATTGCAATCATCACCAAGAACATTGGAGTTGCGATGCGCTTACCGTTGACACGAGTAAAGATCTTCGACCCGTCGTATTCGTCAGTCATAGCGATGCGCTTTCTAACCGCCTTGACCAGCTTGTTGTCTTCAGGCGATGGATCTTCATCCCAGTGCTTAAAGAGACCAACACCAGTCCAGATCAAGATTGCACCGAAGATTACGAAGGTAAAGCTAAAGGCAGCCAGTGCTGCTGCACCCACTGCGATAAAGATTGCACGCAATACAAGCGCAAGAATCACGCCGAACATCAATACTCGTTGGTGGTAAATGGAAGGCACAGCAAACTGAGCCAAAATAATGATGAAGACAAAGAGGTTGTCGACTGACAGCGACTTCTCAACTAGGTAAGCTGCAAAGTATTCGGTTCCGAATTGCGATCCAGCGGTTTGCCAGACCCACACACCGAATGCGACAGCAACACCAATGTAGAAAACTGACCAAATTGCTGCTTCTTTAAACATTACATCGTGAGGTTTACGACTAACGGTCAGTAAATCGACAACGATTAAAGCAAGAATTGCACCCACTACGAGTGCCCACGTCAAAAGCGATACATCCATATTTTTCACCTATTTCGTTAAAGGGGCCTGGTGCCAAGGTCTCCCTCAACCATCAGCTTAAATAAGCTATCCGGTCGCAGCTCCGGGATAATTTCTATCCGTATTGACGAAGATGCCGAACGAGGTACTCCCCTTAACGTGAGCAAATACTAGGTTGGGAGAAAACTGTGCGCAAATTGAACACAGCCTGAACCCCATTTTCATCTTGTGCTCAGCGCGTAGATAGGCCACAGTTCACGAATGCAAACAGGTAGAAGCGTTGTTTATGCCCGAAACGGTGGGGCGGCTGCGAGCCAGCCTTTGGCCGTAAGTGCTGCAATCAACATCCTCAAGCAGGGTGGTTCATTTATTGATGCAGCGATCGCGCTGAGCGCAGTGATCTGCGTAGTCGAGCCAGGTGCATCGCATTTGGGTGGGGATGCTTTCTTGGTTACGCATCATGCTGGGAGCAAAACCAATCTAGCTTTCAACGGTAGCGGAGAAGGTTCACACGCTGCGACTCCCGAAAATTATAAAGATGGAATCCCGATGCATGGGTACAAATCTGGAACGGTCCCAGGTTTGGTTTCAACCTGGTTTGCTGCCCATGAGAGATATGGAAAGTTGCCGATGGCAACTTTGCTGGCTCAGGCAATTGATTATGCCGAAA
>JBJONC010000041.1:0-4893 GCA_046052005.1 Actinomycetota bacterium | reverse complement strand
GCTGCAAACGGTGGCAAGCGAGTTAATTTAATTCTTGAAATGGTTGGCGGAAAAACCTTTGACGACAGCCTAGAAATTCTTGCGCCATTTGGACGTCTAGTTACATATGGCATGGCATCACGTGTTGCACCATCAATGATTCAACCTGCATCTCTCATGGGCGGAAGTAAGACAATTACAGGTTTCTGGTTGTCACATTGCTTTGGTAAAAAAGAGTTAATGAATGATGTAATTGAAAACCTCTTTGCGTTGGTTGTTGAAGGAAAGTTGAAGCCGGTAATCGGCGCGACCTATCCTCTGAGCCAGGCGACTAAGGCTCATATGGCGATGCTTAGCCGAGAGACCACCGGCAAAATCACGCTAAATCCAGCCCTATAAGAAGGTAATTTTTCCAAAGTCGAAGTAAGCGGGTAGGCTCAGCACTCGATCAACGCCCCCCTAGCTCAGTCGGTAGAGTGTTTCCATGGTAAGGAAAAGGTCACCGGTTCGATTCCGGTGGGGGGCTCGAAAGAGGTCCTTCACCAAGAAGTACCTATCTTTCTAACGCACAACCCTTGGCGGGGTAGCTCAGCTTGGTAGAGCAAGCGGCTCATAATCGCTGTGTCGTGGGTTCAAATCCCGCCTCCGCTACTAGTTCCACAAGCGTGAATTTCGCGCAACGTGCAGGCTCGGGTAACCTAAGCCTCTCGTAATCGACTGAAGGAGTAAGACCATGGCAAGCAAGAGCGCGGACGTACGTCCAAAGATCACCATGGCATGCGTGGATTGCAAAGAGCGTAACTACATTACAAAGAAGAACCGCCGCAACGATCCAGACCGTATGGAGCTCAAGAAGTTCTGTCCACGTTGCAAGTCTTCAACTCTTCACCGCGAAACTCGCTAATGCTCAATCCCGATTCGGTCGGGCGCACCTTTGAAGGTGCAGAGTTAGTAACTGTTTCACAATCTGAAATTAATTCCTTTTGTGCTGTCCTGTCTGAAAGTAATACGACAGTAGCTCCTCCAACTTTTTCCATTCGAATCACCCTGGAGCAATCCCAAGAGATTTTGTCTAGCCCTGAAATCGGTTTGGATTGGTCTCGAGTAGTTCATGGCGATCAACGCTTTGAGATTAAGCGACCAATTGTTGCTGGGGATTCATTCAAGTGTTCATCAACTATTGAAAGCTACAAAGTTTCTGCTGGAAATGAAATTGTTAGCGTTCGATCAGATCTACATTCCAATAGTGAGTTAGTAGTTTCGACTTGGTCAACTTTGGTGGTTCGCGCATGACCAATGTAGGCACAGCTCTAGAAGAGAAAGTTTTTTTCATTGATCGAGCCATGCTCAAAGCGTATGCAGATACAAGTGGAGATCAGAACCCGATACATCAAAATGAAGAGTTTGCAGTCTCCGTAGGTTTACCTAATGTAATTTCACATGGAATGTTAACGATGGCGCTAGTTGGAAAGTATGTTTCTGATTGGGCCGGCGGAGCTGCTGCGGTTAAAGAGTTCTCAGCTCGATTTATCAAACCAGTAATTGTTCCAGCTGACCAAAAAGTTGATCTAACGGTATCTGGCCTAGTCACTGAAGTTGTTGGCGATCAAATTACTCTTGAACTAACCGCAACTTCTGCAGGAGTCCAAGTTCTAAGCATGTCAAAGGCGGTAGTTCTTCAATGAGTATTCCTGATTCAGTAACTGCGCTTGCTCAGGCACGGATGGATGCACGTGCAGCGAAGGATTTTGCTTTAGCCGATAAGTACCGCGATGAGTTACTTCAGGCAGGCTATGAGGTTGTTGATGTTGCTGGGGGATATGAACTACGCCCCAAGAAGCCTTATATAACTCTGGCGTACCCACGTGATATTCGACCAATAGATTTAGAAAAAGATGTAACTGTCGGCCTAATAGTCGATGGCTTCACTGATGATGCTCTTGAGACTGTAAAAACAATCAAGGCCAATAGTGATTGTGCGGTTGCCATTATTTCGATTGGTGATGCAGGTGCATTGTTTGAGCAAATGGATAAGCGAACTTACTTAATTGCAGTTAATCCAGGTGCTGCTTGGGGAGATTGTGCAAATGTTTTCCTTGAAAAGGTTAAGAGCAAGTATGTAGTCATCATGGATCCTTCAACACGTTTCACAGCGGATGCAATCGCACCGGTTGTTGAAGAGTTAGAAAAAGGTGAATACGTTGCAGTTGGTTGGCGTGGAGGATTAATCAATACTGACGATGAATGGCGCAGTGTTGATGACAAGGGTCCTGGCGAAGTCGATGTCTTGTTCTCTTACTTCATGGCGTTTAATCGTGAAGCGATGATCGAAGTCGGTGGATTCAATCCACGTGCGCTGTATTACCGAAATGCAGATATTGAATACTCACTCAAGATTCGCCAAGCTGGGGGACGATTGCTGCAAATGGAGCTGCCTTTGATTCAGGACCGTCACCACGGTTATCACGACGCCGATCCTGAATATCGCGAAGTTCAATCCAAGAAGAATTACGACCGCATCCTCGATAAGTACAGAGGCAAAACGGCAATTTTGTCCCCACGCAGGTAACCTTCTTTCATGACCGAGCTATCCAAATACACCAGCTTCCGCGTAGGTGGCCCGGCTAAAAAGGTCATTCAAGTTTCTACCGAAGCAGAGATCATCGCTGCAATTGAAGAAGCTGGAGATTCGCCTGTATTGATTATTGGCGGCGGAACCAACCTTCTGATCTCAGATAAAGGCTTTGATGGCACTGTTATTCGCATTTCAAACAACTCGGTAACAGCTGAAGTTGATGCGTGCAGTGGTGCAACATTAACTATCGGTGCAGGAGAAGACTGGGATACCTTTGTTCAAACAACAATTGATCGTGGTTACGCGGGCTTAGAAACCCTAAGTGGAATTCCTGGAACAGTCGGGGCTGCACCAATTCAAAATATTGGTGCGTATGGTCATGAAGTAGCGGAGTTCATTACTCGAGTCCGTACATACGACCGCGAGGCACGAGAGATTAAGACATTCACAAATGCTGAATGTCAGTTCACTTATCGCAACTCTTACTTCAAGGCACATCCTGGACGCTACGTAGTTTTAGATGTGCAGTTCCAGATCCGAATTGGCGAAATGAGTGATCCGATTACTTATCTTGAGCTAGCAAAAAAGTTAGGTATCCAGCCTGGAGACAAAGCATCTGTCAAAGAAACTCGTGCTGCGGTCTTAGAACTTCGTGCAAGTAAAGGAATGTTGCTGTCACAAGATGATCATGATTCTTGGTCGGCCGGCTCTTTCTTTACTAATCCAATTATTTCTCAGCAACAAGCCGATGAACTTCCGAACGCTGCACCCAAGTGGCCATTGATTGATGGAAGAGTAAAAGTTTCAGCGGCTTGGTTGATTGAAAACTCTGGAACACATAAGGGTGATGAAGTTGGTGGAGCTCGCATTTCTACAAAGCATGTACTCGCACTGACTAATTCAGGTACCGCAACCGCATCAGATATTGCAGAGCTGGCAAAGCGCGCACGCAATCAGGTTAAGGATGTTTTTGGAATCACCCTTGAAGCTGAAGTAAACCTTGTTGGGGTAGAGATTTAACCTTCAGTAAGAAGCTTTTTGATACGGCCAATACCTTCGACAATGTCCTCATCGCTTGTTGCATATGAGAATCGCAGGTAACCAGATGGGCCAAATGCCTCACCAGGAACCGCTGCAACTTCAACCTCTTCCAGAATTAAAGTAGCTAATTCTGCCGATGTTGTAGGTGTTTTACCGCGGATAGTCTTTCCAAGTACACCTTTAACAGATGGATACACATAGAAAGCACCAGTAGGTGTTGGGCATTCAAATCCAGGAATCTCGTTCAGCAATCCAACAATCAGTTTACGGCGACGGTTAAATGCTTCACCCATCTTGTGAACCGCATCAAGATTTCCGTTAAGTGCTGCGATTGCTGCTCGTTGTGAAACGTTTGAAACATTTGATGTTAAGTGTGATTGCAAGTTTGTTGCTGCCTTGATGACATCCTTAGGTCCGATCATCCAACCTACTCGCCAACCGGTCATCGCGTATGTCTTTGCAACACCATTCAAGATGATGCAAGTATCTGCGAGCGCTGGAACCAAAACTGGAAGTGATGGTGCAGTTGCTCCGTCGTACAACAAGTGCTCATAAATTTCATCGGTGATAACCCAGATGTTGTTCTTTACAGCCCATTCACCAATCGCCTTAACTTGTTCTACTGAATAAACAGAACCTGTTGGGTTTGAAGGTGAGCAGAAAAGCAAAACCTTAGTCTTAGGAGTGCGAGCAGCCTCAAGCTGCTCAACGGTTACTAAATAATTTTGTGTCTCATCTGCGAAGACATCGACGCTAACCCCGCCAGCCAATTTCACACACTCTGGGTATGTCGTCCAGTATGGAGAAGGAAGAAGAACTTCATCACCTGGATCAACGATTGAAGCGAAGGCTTGATACACCGCCTGCTTTCCACCATTTGTAACTAAAACTTGATCAGCAGTGATTTCATAATTGCTGTCACGCTTTGTCTTGGCAACGATCGCATCTCGAAGATCTGGCAAACCTGGCGTTGGTGTGTAGCGGTGGTTTGCTGCAACCTTTGTTGCTGCTGCAGCTGCCTCAACGATGTAATCAGGTGTTGGGAAATCAGGTTCACCCGCACCAAAGCCAATAACTGGACGGCCAGCTGCTTTGAGCGCTTTGGCCTTTGCATCAACCGCCAAAGTGGCTGATTCTGCGATAGCTGAGATTCGGGCTGAGATACGAGGTGTCATAGGCGTAAGTCTGCCGTATTCCTGGCTCGAGTTAGACCTGAACCCCACCTTGCCTCTACACTTCGACGCTCACGAGGGTTTGCTTTTCCCTATGGTTTCGCCATGCTCTCGCGAAGGGCAGTA
>JBJONC010000040.1:0-4943 GCA_046052005.1 Actinomycetota bacterium | reverse complement strand
ATCTTGGCGATCAGACAAACAAACTGTCGTTTAATTTGTCATTTATATACCAAAGGAAATCAACGGGTATAGCTTTTTATGGCTATACCTCATTGAGGTATTTATATTTGCCGTGGTTATTAATTAATCAAAAGCATTGTAAAACAATGATTTTTCGCTATTGAAAGCATGACTAACTAAGCCACTATTGGCATTGACTTATGGCACGCTGTTGAGTTCTCAAGGTACGGATGCGCACTGCTTTTCAGAATTTCTCCTGATTTTCAGGGCAGATCGCCAAACTTAGTGCATGCATACAGGCGAGGTCAAACCGGCCTAAATGAGTTCCTAGATCTGGCTGACGCTCAATTTCTTGAGCATCTGTGCCTACTGTCCGGCCTAAATCGTCCGTTCCCAGCAAGGAGCGTAACTATACATACGCCCTAGGGACCGGTCAAATCGGCATAGCCGAATGTCGGGCAAAGCTGAAAAACCATCAAAATCGCGAATTATCCACGCCCGCTAGCGTTTTGAGCCCTTTTTAGAGGAATCAGGATAATTCGACGGCAGCGAGATCTCGCTTACCTTTTCTCAAAACCGCGTATTTCCCGCATAAAAAGTCGGATTTTGAGGGTCTGAAATCCTCTCCTGAAATCTTCTGATTATTGAGATATGCGCCACCTTCTTTAACGATGCGTCGCGCAGCTGATTTCGAGTCTACGACCCCTGTTGCTGCTAGGAGATCAACCCACGTTGGGATTTCTTCAGATGCAGAAATAGTTGTCCGCGGAAGTTCAGCAAGTGCAGAAGAAAGCGTTGCTTCATCTAACTCAGAAAGTTCTCCTTGACCAAACAATGCACGTGCAGCAGCTTCTACACGTTGCGTTGTTTCTTCGGAGTGAACAAGAGAAGTGAGTTCTCGCGCCAAAGCACGATGGGCTTCACGTAATCCAGGGTTTTCATTGTGTGACTTCTCAAGTTCCATGATCTCTTCATGTGATTTGAAAGAGAAGACTTTAAGGAAGTTAATAACATCTTTGTCATCTGAATTTAACCAGAACTGGAAGAAGGCGTATGGAGATGTCATCTCTGGATCTAGCCACACTGAACCACCTGCGGTCTTACCAAACTTTGTTCCATCTGCCTTCATGAGCAGCGGAACTGTTAGTGCATGACCACTTCCCTGTTCAACGCGACGAATGAGATCAAGGCCAGCGACAATGTTTCCCCACTGATCTGATCCTCCAACTTGCAAGATGCAGTTGTTGCGGCGGAAAAGTTCGAGGAAATCATAAGACTGCAAAACTTGGTATGAGAATTCAGTGTAAGAGATTCCCCCACCTTCAAGGCGAGCAGAAACAGAGTCCTTGGAGAGCATTTGATTAACACTGAAATGCTTTCCGATATCACGAAGAAATTCAATTGCACTCAACGGAGATGTCCAATCAAGGTTGTTAACAACCTGTGCTGGATTTTTCGGTGCATCAAAATCTAGAAATGCAGATACTTGCTTACGAATTCGGTTGACCCATCCCTCAACAATTTCACTGCTATTGAGTGTGCGTTCCTCATTCTTTCCACTTGGATCTCCCACTAAACCTGTGGCCCCGCCAACCAACGCGATTGGATTGTGTCCTGCCAATTGAAAGCGGCGAAGAACAAGCAACACAACAAGGTTTCCTGCATGTAGTGAAGGGGCGGTTGGATCAAAGCCCACGTACAAGGTTGTTGGCTTCTTGAGCGCTTCTAGGAGGGCAGCCTCATCCGTGGATTGCGCGACTAAGCCACGCCAGCGTAGATCTTCGATCAGGTTCATGCGCTCATCATCTCTGAAAATGCCTTCTGCTTGCCGGCAATTTCCTGTTGGGTTTTTAAATTGGAGTTCAATGCATCCTTGATTTGTTGTGTAACAAGAGCTGGGGCGGTACCGCCCGAGGTTGTTCTTGAATTGAGCGCACCATGGACCGTCAGAACCTCACGCACTCCCCCATCAAGTTCAGAGTGCACCGATAAAAACTCTTCATCAGTTAGTTGATGTAGTTGACGACCAGAAGCCTCACATACCGCCACGCACTTTCCTGCCGCTTCATGCGCATGAGCAAAGGGTACATTTTTCTTAGCTAAGTAATCTGCGATTTCCGTTGCGAGAGAAAAACCAGTTGGTGCAGCAAGTGCCATTTTTTCACGATCAAATTCTGTTGTCGCAATCATTCCCGTCACTGCAGGCAAAACTAGAAGCAAAGTATCGATGCTATCGAATAGCGGCTCTTTATCCTCTTGAAGATCGCGGTTGTATGCAAATGGAAGACCTTTAAGCATTGTTAAGACACTTATGAGATTTCCAACTAAGCGACCAGATTTACCGCGTGCAAGCTCTGCCATATCTGGATTCTTTTTCTGAGGCATTATTGATGAACCAGTTGAATAAGCATCGGCAACCTTGGCCCACGCAAACTCTTGCGATGACCAAAGGGTCCATTCCTCGCCAATGCGAGACAAATGATTTCCAACCATAGCCATCACAAATAAAGCTTCAGCGACATAATCACGATCGCTTACTGCATCGATACTGTTAGCAAATGTTGAATTAAAACCTAAATTCTTTGCAGTAAAGGCTGGTTCAAGAGCAAGTGAAGATCCGGCAAGCGCACCTGCGCCGAGCGAGCTAACCGATGTGCGAGCTAACCAATCATTGATTCGATCTAGATCACGTGCAAAAGCTTGCGCATGCTTTGCCAGCTCATGCCCAAATGAAACGGGCTGTGCATGTTGAATGTGGGTAAAGCCAGGTGCTGGATCATTGACATACTCCGCGGCTTTTTCAAGGATCGCGGTTTGCAATTGAGTTATGAGCCCAGCTATTTCAAGCAGGTGATCCATTGCGAATAAGCGCAGATCTGTCGTTACCTGATCATTACGAGATCTTCCGGCGCGCAGAGCTCCCCCGATCGGACCCAGCTTTTCAGTCAATCCACGTTCAAGGGCGCTATGTACATCCTCATCACCATCATTAGGTGTAAATGAACCATCGGAAACTCGCTGCATTAATTCTTTGAGAGCGGTTTGAATGAGTTCGGCATCCTTCGGAGAAATCAGCGCACTTTTCTTGAGAATCGCGAGGTGGGCCATAGATGAGCGCAGGTCATAGGGAGCCAATCGCCAATCAAAGTGAACGCTTCTGGACAGGGCAAAGACCGAGTCCTCAGGTCCCTGCGCGAAACGTCCGCCCCATAGAGCCATTACTTCCTCTTTCCTTCTCCTTGTGCGTAAGCAAGCAATTCTTTCGCTAAATGTGCTCCACCAGTGGCTTTCTTCGATACCAAAATAATCGTGTCGTCACCTGCGATGGTTCCAATTACGCCAGTCAAGCCGGCGTGGTCTAAGGAGCTAGCCAAAAACTGTGCCGCTCCAGGTGGAGTATGAATCACCGCAAGATTGGCGCTGTGATCGACCGACAGAATCAATTTCGATGGCACCGGAGTGCTTCGAACTATTGCATCATCAGAGCTTTCTCGAATTTGATAAGTAGTTTCACCATCTTTGTTGCGTGCCTTCACCGCACCAATTTCTTCAAGGTCGCGACTCGCAGTTGCCTGCGTTACCGCATATCCAGCTTTCTTCAACAACTTCACTAAATCTGATTGAGAATGCACCAGCCCTGACTGAATCAGAGAGATCGCTTTTGCTCTGCGCGCTGAAACTGATTGAGCATTACTTGGCATGTGCAACCACCTTCTTGAAAATGGTGAGGAACTTCGCAATTTGTGCGTCGGTCACAATTAAGGCGGGCGCTAAACGAATAGTTGTTGTGTTAGCCGCGTTGACCAGTACGCCTGCATCACGCAAATCATTAGCTACATCTGCTGCCTTCAAATTTTCTAGCTCGATTCCAATCAGCAAGCCCGCCCCACGAACTTCTTTTACACCAGGAATTAATGCGAGCTCTTGGATCAAGTGCAGCCCCTGCTTTTCTACTTTCTTGAGGATCTTCTTTGTTTCAATAAATTTGATTGCCGACAATGCCGCTGCAGTGGTCACTGGATTACCGCCAAAAGTTGAACCGTGATCGCCAGGTTCAAACAAATTGGCCGCCGATCCCAGTGCGATCATCGCACCTAAAGGAAGTCCACCACCAAGACCTTTAGCTAAGGTAATTACATCTGGTGTGATCCCTGAGTATTCGTAACCAAACCAATCACCGGTTCGACCCATTCCGGTTTGAACTGCATCGATAACAAGCAATGCGCCCTTTGCGTCGCACAAGGCACGAAGCTGTAATAAGTAATCTGATGGAGGAACAATTACTCCAGCTTCGCCCATGATTGGTTCAATAATGACCATCGCAGTTTTTCTGGTAACCGCTTTACGCATCGCATCAATATCACCGTAAGGCACATGCTTTACGCCCTTGATGAGTGGCAGAAAAGGTTCTCGTTTGGATGGTTGACCAGTAAGCGATAGAGCTCCCATTGTGCGGCCATGGAAGGCACCTTGTGCCGCAACGACCTTGAATCTTCCTGTTCTGCGTGAAAGTTTGAATGCTGCCTCATTGGCTTCTGCGCCAGACTGGCAGAAGAAAACCTTTGCGCCTTTGTCTCCCGTCATTAAACTCAATTTTTCTGCAAGTTCAATCGCGTTTGGATGTGCGTAGAAATTACTGACATGACTCAAGGTGCTGATTTGCTTGGTTACCGCTTTGATAACTGATGGGTGCGCATGTCCCAAAATGTTTGTTGCAATTCCTCCGAGAAAATCCATGTACTTCTTTCCATCTGCATCGGTTACAACAATTCCAGATCCCTTGACTAAGGCAATTGATGGTGTCCCGTAATTGTTTTGGACCGAAGTTTTCCATCGATTAATTAATTTCTTGTTTGTCATGCAACCACCAGCGTTCCGCCTGTACCAGCTAACGCTGATGCAAAGCTATCGGGATCAGTACCATCAATAATTCGAACCGCTTT
>JBJONC010000039.1:0-4948 GCA_046052005.1 Actinomycetota bacterium | reverse complement strand
TCAGCAAGCTTGCCCCAGGCGCGTGGATCGTAAGCCTTCTTGTTTCCAACTTCGCCATCGATCTTTAGTACGCCGTCGTAGTTCTTGAGCATGTGATCAACAACTGGACGTGTAAATGCGTACTGAGTATCTGTATCGACGTTCATCTTGATTACACCGTAATCAAGTGATTCGCGGATCTCTGAAAGTAGTGAGCCTGAACCACCATGGAAAACCAAGTCCATTGGCTTGCTTCCTGCTGGAAGACCAAGCTTTGCAGAAACCGCTTCCTGCAAGGTTGCAAGAATCTTTGGCTGCAATACAACGTTTCCTGGCTTGTAAACACCGTGAACATTTCCAAATGTTGCCGCCACCATGTAGCGAGCATTTGCATCTGTTCCAAGGGTTTCAATTGTTAGAAGTGCATCTTCTGGAGTCGAGTAGAGCTTTGCATCGTGCTTAGCTTCGATACCGTCTTCTTCTCCACCAACAACACCGATTTCAATTTCAAGAATTGTCTTGGCAGCAACAGACATCGCCAACATTTCCTTAGCGACCTTCATGTTTTCAGTCATGTCTACCGCTGATCCATCCCACATGTGTGAGTTGAACAATGGAGACTTGCCTGACTTAATGCGATCTGCACCAAATGCAAGAAGTGGACGCATAAAGCCATCTAGCTTTTCAGCTGGGCAGTGATCTGTGTGAATACCAATATTTACTTTGTAATTCTTTGCAACAACATGTGCGTACTCTGCGAGCGCAACTGCACCATCAACCATGTTCTTAACTGTTGAACCAGATGCGTACTCTGCGCCGCCCCAAGAGAATTGAATGATTCCATCTGACTCAGCCTCGGCGAAACCACGAATAGCTGCTGTCAGTGTTTGTGATGATGAAACGTTGATTGCTGGATAAGCGAATGCGCCTTTTTTGGCGCGATCCAACATGTCTGCATAAATTTCAGGGGTTGCAATTGGCATAGTGTGACTCCTATGGGCTCGTTGTAAATCTTTAGACTGAGCGCTTCGTTGAGTCGTCTAGAGGCTTACGACCAATCCTCTCACCTTCGCCCGAATGGCACAAAAAGACCCTCCGCACCGCATTGTGGGAGGGCCTTTCTGCATGGGATTTCCCTTCTAGCTCACCGTTTTTAGGGCGTTGGCCAAGAACTTAGCCAGCGCTGCCACTAACACGGGGTTACTGAGAAGTTTGATTAAAGCCAGAATAAATGAGGTCAGCATTGCATCTCCTTTCCGTAGCGATATCTTCAACGGCGACCCTGCATGAAATTTCAAATGCCAATTCTCTGTTGATAACAAAGTTCAAGGGGTAGCCTCTAGCGCTATGAGCCAAGATCACGAGTCCTTAGAGAACCTTCTTAATGAGGATCGCAAGTTCCCACCAACCGCAGAGTTTGCTGCGCAAGCAAATGCGACTGCAGAGCTTTACCAGCTGGCCGAAAAGGATCGATTGAGATTTTGGGATGAACAAGCCAAAGCGTTAACGTGGGATGCACCTTGGACACAAACATTGCAATGGGATGCACCGTATGCACAGTGGTTTGTTGGCGGAAAGATCAACGCCTCATTTAATGCATTGGATAGACATGTAATTGAAGGTCGAGGTGAACGCGTTGCTTTTCACTTTGAAGGCGAACCTGGCGATACACGAACAATTACTTACGCACAGTTGCTTACCGAAGTTAAGAAAACAGCAAACGCACTTCTTGAATTAGGAATCCAGGCAAAGGATCGAGTTGCGATTTATATGCCGATGATTCCAGAAGCAGCAATTGCCATGCTTGCCTGCGCACGAATCGGTGCTGCACATTCCGTTGTCTTTGGTGGTTTTTCAGCAGATGCTTTGTTGTCACGAATTCAAGATGCAGATGCACAGTTGGTAATTACCGCTGATGGCGGATTTAGAAAAGGTGGCGCTTTCGCCCTTAAACCAGCGGTCGACGAAGCGCTCAAAGGTCAGCACAATGTTAAGAAGGTCTTAGTTGTTCAACGCACCAAGCAAGAAACCGCTTGGAATGATGCAACGGATATTTGGTGGCACGACATTGTTGATCGCCAATCCCCTGAACACACAGCGCAGGGCTTTGATTCTGAGCACCCGCTATTCATTTTGTACACATCAGGAACTACTGCAAAGCCAAAGGGAATCTTCCACACAACCGGTGGATACCTAACGCAAGCGGCTTACACCCATCGAGTTGTCTTTGATATCAAGCCTGAAACCGATGTCTATTGGTGTACCGCTGATGTTGGTTGGATTACCGGCCACAGCTACATCGTTTATGGACCGCTAATCAATGGTGCGACTCAAGTTATGTATGAAGGTACGCCTGATACTCCACATAAAGGTCGCATCTTTGAATTAATTGAAAAGTATGGCGTCACAATTTTGTACACCGCACCTACTTTGATTCGTACTTGGATGAAATGGGGCGATGAGCATCCAAAGAAATTTAATCTCTCGTCACTTCGTTTATTGGGTTCCGTTGGTGAACCAATTAACCCTGAAGCTTGGATGTGGTACCGCGAAGTAATTGGCGGAAATCGTTGTCCAATCGTTGATACCTGGTGGCAAACTGAAACTGGTGGAATCATGATTTCACCGCTACCTGGAGTAACTGCAACAAAGCCAGGATCAGCAATGACTGCAATTCCAGGCATTAGCGCCGTAGTTGTAGATGATGATGCAAACCCAGTTGCAAAAGGTCACGGTGGTTTCTTGATCCTAGATAAACCATGGCCCGGAATGTTGCGCGGAGTTTGGGGCGAAGATGAACGTTATAAAGAAACGTATTGGTCACGCTTTAAAGGAATCTACTTTGCTGGAGATGGTGCCAAGTTAGATAAAGATGGAGCGATTTGGCTGCTTGGTCGAGTCGATGATGTCATGAATGTTTCAGGGCACCGTATTTCTACAACCGAAGTTGAATCTGCTTTGGTATCACATGAAGCTGTTGCAGAAGCTGCGGTAGTTGGTGCGCAAGATGCAATGACAGGACAAGGAATTGTTGCCTTTGTTATTTTGCGTGGCGGAATTGCACATGCAAGTGGCGAAAAACTAGTGACGGAGCTTCGTAATCACGTGGCTAAGGAGATTGGTGCGATTGCTAAGCCTCGCCAAATTTTGGTTGTTGCTGAGCTTCCTAAAACTCGAAGCGGCAAAATCATGCGTCGCTTACTCAAGGATGTGGCTGAAAATCGTCAGGTTGGAGATGCAACAACCCTTGCTGATCCAAATGTGATGAAGCTGATCTCTGAAGGCTTGAATACATCAAAGGATGAAGATTAAAGCTGTATTCCCAGATGTTTTTCGGTGAGTGTAAGAATCTCATCTAAATCTTTAATGATTCCTACATGCTTGTAGGCAATGCTTCCATCGGCTGCAATAAACCAGGTGACTGGAACACCTAAACCAAAGTACTCGCGTGAGCGGCCATCGGGATCATAAAGATTGGGCCAGGTAATTCCGTTGCGTTCGACAAAGGTGCGTCCGTCGTCAAAGTTAGCCTCTTCAACATCCACACCTATGAGTTGGACTTTATCTTTGGCTTTTTCATGAAAAGCACGAAGGACCGGAATTTCTTTCTTGCATGGACCACACCATGAACCCCACACATTGACAACCATTGGTCCGCGTAGTGCACCAAGTTGTGCGCCTTCACTGCGATCTAAACAATCCATTTGTACGCCACCGGTAAATGTTGAATCCTGTGAAATAGTTTCACAAGAGACAACTTCGCCTTTTACATATGTCGATGAAGGAGTACATGCGGTCAGCAAAACAAGCGCTGCAGCAATTACAAGCTTCTTCATCTGAAATCCTTATCTGTCTTTACCAACAGTAACGCCTTCTCTTTATCCATCTCGCCAATTCCAACACTAGGACAAATTTTTGCAACTGGACAAGCTCCGCATGCAGGTTTGCGGGCGTGACAAATTCTTCGACCGTGCCAGATCATTCGCTGTGAAAGGTTTGTCCATTCCGGTTGAGGAATCAATTGCTGTACAACCATTTCAACCTTTACTGGATCGGTTTCTTTGGTCCAACCAAAGCGACGAGATAACCGGCCAAAGTGGGTGTCAACAGTTATTCCTGGTGTATCAAATGCATGCCCCAAAACAACATTTGCAGTTTTTCTTCCAACACCAGGAAGTGTGATTAATTCTTCAAGAGTTTGTGGAACTTCTCCCCCAAAATCTTCCAGTAATTTGATGTTGAGTGCTTTGATATTACGAGCTTTAGCTCGATAAAAACCGGTTGAGTGGACCAACTCTTCGATCTCGTGAATATCTGCTTTTGCATACGCCTTGGGATTCTTGTATTTCTTAAAGAGGGCGGGAGTTACAGTGTTAACTCTCTTATCTGTGCATTGCGCGCTTAAGACCGTCGCAATAATTAATTCCAAAGGGTTTGTGAAATCTAATTCGCAGCGAATTTCTGGGTAGGTCTTTGTAAGGATGCGATAAACCGCCTTGGCCCCTTTTCGGGTTTCGCTATCGACCTTCATGGGTAGTAAAGTACCCCTCGTGAGCACAGATCAAGATGTCGTACGTAAGGCCCCGCTATTTACAGCGCTAGATGAGGCAGCTGCCGCTTCTTTGCGCGCATCTATGGATTCGGTCAAGATCGCAAAGGGCTCAGTTCTTTTTGCTGAGGGCGACGAGGGCGATCACCTTTATGTGATTGTCGAAGGAAAGCTCAAGCTTGGTACTTCAAGCGGCGATGGTCGTGAAAATCTTCTTTCAATTCTTGGACCTGGCGAAATGTTTGGAGAGCTCAGCCTCTTTGATCCAGGCCCACGTACATCAACTGCAACAGCGGTTACCGATGCAAAGTTATTAAGTCTCGGTCAGGAAAAGTTAATTCCATGGCTTGCCGAAAATCCACAAGTTGCCTTGCAGCTGCTTGCACGTTTAGCGCAGCGTCTTCGCCGCACAAATGAAGC
>JBJONC010000038.1:0-5174 GCA_046052005.1 Actinomycetota bacterium | reverse complement strand
CTTGGTCCTGTCGGTGCAATCGGTATTGCTGCAGCGATGGTCACCATTCTTACTTTACTTCCAGCCCTTCTTGTGGCCTTTGGTCGCTGGATCTTCTGGCCAAGAATTCCGCGTAATGATGATGTAAATACGCAGTTGACGGGTGTTTGGGCCAAGATCGGTTCAACCGTTGAAAAACGTCCGCGCAAGCTATGGATCGTCACAGCCGGTGTTTTGATTGTTCTTGCTGGTTTCTCAACCACATTAAATGCAAGAGGTCTTTCGACCGCGGATGCATTTACACAGCGACCAGATTCAGTTGTGGGTCTTGAATTATTGGGTGAGCATTTTCCTGGTGGTTCCGGTCAACCTACCGAGGTAGTTGTCCGTGAAGAGTTAATCAATCCAGTAACTGCCGCGCTGATGAACGTCGAAGGCGTTTCATCTGTAGAACCAACTCGTGTGACTCAAGCTATCCCAGGTCAACCACTGTCGGCGGTAAAAGTTGTCGAAGGTAAGGTCATTCTGAATGCAACCTTGGCACTGAATCCAGACTCGGTCGAGGCTCGCGACGTGATTCCTGTTATTCGAGATGCTGTTCATGCAATCGATCCAAGCATTTTGGTCGGTGGCAGCACCGCAGTTGCCTTTGATACAGATGTGTCAGCAGCACATGACAACCGAACAATTATTCCAATTGTTCTAGTTCTCATTACCTTAATTTTGGGACTGCTTCTTCGAAGTATTCTCTCTGCGGCGCTGCTGTTGGGAACCGTGGTTCTCTCATTCTTTGCAACCCTTGGTGCATGCCAGTTGGTATTTGAAAATATCTTTGGTTTCAAGGGAGCCGATACCTCCTTCCCATTATTTGCCTTCATCTTCTTGGTGGCATTAGGAATTGATTACAACATCTTCCTTATGACTCGCGTACGAGAAGAGAGCGCAAAGATCGGTACACGTGCCGGTGTTATCAAGGGATTAACGGTGACTGGAGGAGTCATCACGTCAGCAGGAATTGTTTTGGCTGCAACCTTTGCTGTTCTAGGAGTTCTTCCATTGGTATTCCTTGCAGAGCTTGGCTTCGCTGTCGCTTTTGGTGTTCTACTTGATACTTTGATCGTTCGAACAATCTTGGTGCCCGCTTTGGTTCATGACATTGGTGGAAAAGTTTGGTGGCCATCGAAGTTGCAGAACTCGTAACAATGGCTTTGAAGGTTGGAATCGCAGGTTATGGTCTCGCCGGCCGGTACTTCCATGCGCCCTTACTCAAGGGCTGCGGGTATGAAGTAGCTGCGATTCTGACATCAAATGAGGTGCGGAAAGCTCATGCTCTTGAGGATTTTCCACATACAACCGTAGTGTCAAGCATTGAAGAACTTGTTTCAATGGATTTGGATTTAGTCGTAGTCGCTTCGGCAAATATTGCTCACGCTGATCAAGCGATCGCAGCACTGAATGCGGGAATTCCGGTAGTCGTAGACAAGCCGATGGGTCGCAATCTTGAGGAAACACAGCACATCATTGATACCTCAATTGCAGTTGGAGTTCCGGTAACAACTTTTTTCAATCGTCGCTGGGATAGCGATGCGTTGACTATCAAGAAAGTTCTAGCCAGCGGTGCATTGGGCGAGATTCATAGAATGGATTCACGTTTTGAGAGATTTCGTCCTGAGTTAAATCTTGCTTCTTGGCGGGAAAACATGAGCCCTGAAGATGGCGGGGGACAGTTGCTCGATCTTCAACCACACTTAATTTCAACAGCGATTGATTGGTTTGGTAACGCAGAACTGATCACTGCATCGGTCCGTTCTATTCGTGGATCGGCTGATGATGATTCAGTCTTAGTGCTTCGTCACGCCAATGGAGTGATGTCATACCTGTCAGCAAGTGCTGTTGTGGGGGCTCCAGGTCCTCGTATCAGAATTCTCGGCAGCAAAGGTGCTCTAGTAATCAATGATTTAGATCCACAAGAAGCTTTGTTGCGACAGGGCAAGTATCCCGAAGGCGGACGTTGGTCAGAGCCAACACATTCCGTTGCACATATTTATCGCGGCACAGAAGTTGAGTTGGTGGAAAGCGTTTCAGGAAATTACGCGCTCTTTTATTCAGCGGTAGGTGAAGCAATTCTGCATGGCAAGAGTTGGCCAGTTACCAAAGAAGACGCATTACTCGTTGCACGCATTATTGATCAAGCACGAGAGCTAAACACTGATGCCAAGTAAGGTAGAGGCCCTCGTTGTTGGTGCAGGCCTTGCGGGCTTGAATGCAGCAATTGCGTTGCAAGAAGCAGGGATAGAAGTTATTGTCCTTGAGGCTTCGGATCGTCCAGGTGGCCGCGTTACTTCAGATTTGATTGATGGCTTCATTTGCGATCGAGGCTTCCAGCTCATCAACTCCAAATACCCGGCACTTCAAGAGTTAAATGTGATTTCTGAGATTGATTTTCTACCAGCACCACGAGTTATTGAGGTTGCTCTTGGAGATGATCGCAGGGCGTTGGGGGATCCTCGAGTAGCCCCATGGACTGCACTCGACCGAGCAACTGGAACAATTCCCGAAAAGTTAGCGTTGCTACCTTTCTTAATGAGCCGCCCAAGAAAAGATCAATCAGTTGAAGAGGTGCTACAGCCTTTAGGCGCTGTTTACACCCGAGTTTTGCGGCCCTTCTTACAGGGTGTATTTCTGACAGATCCAAAGAATGTCGATGCACAATATGGCCAATCGATTGTAAAGAGTTTTGTGTCAGGAACACCGGGTGTCCCTCGAAAGGGCGTGGCCGAACTTTCCAAAGCTCTGGCTTCAAGGGTTAAGCACATCAGTTACGGCATTCAGGTAAACCGACTTGAGGGAACATCGGTTCATACATCAACCGGTGCTTATGATGCAGAGAACATCATCATCGCCACTGATGCAACGACCGCGACACAGCTTCTTGGATTAAATGAGGTTCCAAGAATGGCTGGGTGTATTACCTGGTATCACGCAACCCAGGAGAATCCATCTGGTAACGGTCGCTTAGTTGTTGATGGGCAAAATCGAGGACCTGTAATTAATTCGATAGTTATTTCAGATGTGTCATCTTCCTACGCACCTGTTGGACAGCATTTGGTTTCAACAACAACTGATTTAAGCGCAACGGAATCTGATGTACGCAGACACTTATCGATCATGTGGGGCGTATCGACTCATGATTGGCAACTAATCGCCAAGTACGAGATTCCTGCAGCACTGCCTATTCAATCAATAGGTCGAGAATTAACACAGAGCATTAAGGTTGCTGAGCATGTGTACGTAGTAGGGGATCATCGAACTGTGCCTTCACAACAAGGCGCATTGTTTTCCGGTCGATTAGCGGCGCAATTAATCCTCAATGAGCGCAGTTAGCGCTTCAGAAATGTGCGGATAATCCCAGGTAAATCCTGCTTCTTGCAGAACGTGTGGGATTACTCGCTTAGATCCTAAAATCTCAGAAGAAAATCCACCCAATGCAATCTTTAGAGCGATTGCTGGCGCTGGGAATAATGCTGGACGATGCATTGCACGGGCCAATGCGGCGGTGAACTCTTGATTAGTAACCGGATTTGGCGCGGTTAAATTAACAGGCCCAGAAATTGGATTTTCTAGAGCGAAATCGATTGCGCGGATTTGATCGTGCAAGGTAATCCAAGACCACCACTGCTTTCCATTTCCTAATTTTCCGCCAAGTCCTAATCTAAACAGTGGCAGCATTCTTCCGAGAGCGCCACCAGTTGGATCGAGAACAAGACCTGTACGAATCTTTACGGTGCGAACATCACCAGCCAGATCAGCTGCTGCTTCCCATTCGCGACACACAGCGGCCAAGAAATCATCTCCGGCACGATCACTTTCTACAACTGCACGGTTACCGCTTTCGCCGTACCAACCGATTGCAGATGCTGAAATGAAAACCTGTGGCTTTAGCTCGGCAACAGCTTTTGCGATGGCGGTTGTTCCTAACAAACGGGAATTCAGAATTTCGCTCTTGTACTTCTTACTCCAACGCTTGTCTCCGACACCAACTCCAGCTAAGTGGATGATTGCATCGACGCCACGCAAAGGCTCTAGATCTACAAAACCAGTTTGCGGATCCCACTGAACCTCATCGGCACCAACAGGAGTTCTGCGTACTAAACGCTGAACGGTGTGACCTTCTGCCTTGAGATGACCAACCAGCGCGGTACCAATTAAGCCTGATGCACCAGTTATCGCAATACGTTGTGGAACTGACATGGACTGTTAGAGACCCAAGTCAGATTCGAAAGCGCCGCCTTCTAGGCGTTCCTTCAAGGTGACCAAGAATCGTGCAGCATCGGCTCCATCTACAACACGGTGGTCGTATGACAAACCGAGGTAAACCATGGAACGGATTGCGATGGTCTCTCCGCCATCTTCACCGCGAACAACCATTGGACGCTTTACTACTGCGCCAAGTCCAAGAATCGCAACCTGTGGTTGATTGATGATTGGAGTATCAAACAAAGCGCCACGGCTACCTGTGTTTGTTAATGTGAAAGTTCCACCACCTAACTCATCAGGTGTCACCTTGTTATCACGTGTTCGTGCAGCAAGATCTGAGATCTTGCGAGCGATTCCACCCATATTGAGATCGCCAGCATTTGCGATAACAGGTACTAGTAAACCTCGTTCTGTATCAACAGCGATACCTAGGTGCTCGGCACCGTGATAAGTAATTTGATCGCCTTCAACTGAAGAGTTGAGAACTGGATGTTGCTTCAGCGCTTCGCAGACTGCAACTGCAAAGAATGGAAGGAATGAAAGCTTTACACCCTCACGAGCCTCAAAACTCGCCTTCGCTCGATCGCGAAGACGTGCAATCTTTGTAACATCAACTTCAACAACTGTTGTTAGTTGAGCACTCACCTGAAGTGATTCAACCATGCGAGCTGCAATAACTTTGCGAAGTCGAGACATGGTTACTGTTGTTCCTCGTAGAGGTGAAACCGCAACAACAGGTGGCTTTGCCGCTGATGGAGTTGATGCAACCGCAGTTGATGCAGCTGGTGCTGCAGGTCGGGCTAATGCCTCAACATCTTCGCGACGAATTCTTCCGCCAATTCCTGTTCCCTTTACCTGAGCAAGATTGACGCCAAGCTCTGATGCAAGTTTGCGAACTAGGGGAGTGACATACGCATCTGCAGGTTGTGAAACCGGAG
>JBJONC010000037.1:0-5289 GCA_046052005.1 Actinomycetota bacterium | reverse complement strand
ATTACGCGGTAAGAATTCCAGCAAATCTTCCAATGGATGGCGTTGCACCTTTGTTGTGTGCGGGAATCACCCTGTACTCGCCCATCAAGCATTGGAAAGTTAAGCCTGGCATGAAGGTAGCGGTCATGGGCTTAGGTGGATTAGGCCATATGGGAGTTAAGTTTGGCGTGGCTATGGGTGCTGAAGTAACTGTGCTTTCCCATTCACCAAATAAACAAGCTGATGCGATTGCGATGGGCGCACATCACTTTGTGAGCACTAAGGATGCGGCCAACCTAGTACCACTTGCGAAGAGTTTTGATCTGATTCTCAACACCGTCAGCGCAGAGGTAGTTATCAATGACTATTTAAATCTCTTGAAGCTAGATGGAACTCTTGTGGTCATTGGTTTACCTGGAAAGCCTTACGAAGTTCACGCAGGAACGCTGCTCAATGGCCGCAGGTCTGTAGCGGGATCAATGATCGGTGGCATCCCTGAAATGCAAGAGATGTTAGATTTTTGTTCCAAGCATTCGATTGTTAGCGATGTCGAAGTTATCAAAGCTGATTACATCAACGAAGCGTATAAGCGCACAGTTGCAAGCGATGTTAAATACCGCTTTGTTATCGACGCTTCAACCTTTTAGATTGAGTGCACTACTAAAGCAAATAACGGTGCAATAGCTAAGGCAGGAAGCAGATTTCCCACGGAAACGCTCTTGATATTCAAGAGTTTTAATGCGATACAAATCAACATGATTCCACCGACAACGGTCATGGCATCAATTTGGTAACCAGCCAGGATTGCTCCCAGACCAAATCCAATTACCGTCCAAACGCCTTGATAAATGCCTACCGGCAGAGCAGAAACCGCAACTCCCCATCCCAGTGATGTTGCAAATGCCATCGCTGCAAAAAAGTCGAGAGTACTTTTCAAAACCAATTGATCTATGCCGGTACCCATGCCGTCGCTAATGCTTCCGAGAATCGCTAAAGGTCCAATTGCAAAGAGCAATGAGGCGGCAACAAACCCCTCAACAAATGTTGATTCACTCGATGCACGGAATTTGATTCGCAGGTTCTCCCCCAACGAATCTAACTTATCTTCCAGTTTGAGCGCTGAACCAATCAGTCCGCCGATCAATAGCGATCCCAGGACAACCAAGAGAGTCCAACCCTGAGGAAGTGATTCGGTATATCGCTTAGACCACAACGGGATGAGTGCGGAGGCGGCACCAAGCAAGGTAACTAAACCAAGAACATCGGTTAGTAAGGTACGAGTTCTGGCTGGCATACGGTTACCTACAAGCACACCTAGGGATGCACCAGAGATAATTGTGATGATATTGATTATGGTGCCAACGCCAGGAAACATTTGCTGATTATACTCCGTGAATGTCTAATCCCTTTCTAGAGTTCTTGCGTCCACATAAAACAGTTCCAGTAACTCCTTGGACCGCGGCATCACGCTGGGATCTCAATCTAAACCGAATTAGCGTTCTCTTCTTTGGGCTCTTCATCTTCGGATTAGGCGATTCGCTGTTAATTCAAAGCACCATTGGTAACGCGCCCTGGTCAGTCTTAGCTCAAGGTGTTTCCAATCGATTAGATATAACTATGGGTTGGTCGACCTTTGCAATCAGCACTCTTGTGTTACTGCTATGGATCCCCTTAAAGGAAAAGCCGGGTTTCGGAACCCTTTCAAATATCGCGATTATTGCTACCGCGATTCAAATTGGTGTTTCAATATTTCCCGAGCAAAGTAATTTCGGAATTGCGGTTCTTTACTGTTTAACCGGAATTGCAATGGTCGGATTTGGATCAGCCCTCTACATCACCTGCGGCCTTGGACCTGGACCCCGTGATGGATTGATGACAGCTTTACATAAGGCCTCGGGAGTCCGTATCGGGCGGGTACGCCTAGGTATCGAAGGCTCTGTTCTCATCGCAGGCTGGTTGTTAGGCGGCACAGTGGGTCTAGGCACGCTCCTGTTCGCCTTATTAATCGGACAATCCATCGCCATCGCCCTGGGAGTCGTTTCTCGAGTTACTCGCAGGTAAGGCATAGGATTCAATTCTTCCCAAGGGTTGTGCGCCCTATCGCACACGGGGTCGCAAACACCCCCGTTAACAAAATTAGAAAGGCACTACTTCATGCTGGATTCATATTTCAAAATCTCTGAACGGGGCTCATCAATTGCCCAAGAGGTTCGAGGCGGACTCGTAACCTTCTTCACGATGGCTTACATCGTGGCTCTCAACCCAATCATTCTGGCGTACTCACCAGATGCAAATGGACAGTTCCTATTCGGCGGCGCTCAGCCTGCACCAGCAATGGTCGCAGCAACAACCGCATTAGTAGCTGGTTTGTTAACAATCCTTATGGGTTCAATTGCAAACTATCCATTAGCTCTTGCAACAGGTCTCGGACTTAATACTTTTGTTGCTGTCGGTATCGCATCAAAGATGACATGGGCTGCAGCAATGGGTCTTGTTGTTCTTGAAGGTTTGATCATCTTGGTACTAGTGCTTACTGGTTTCCGTGTAGCGGTATTTAAGGCTGTTCCTGCGCAGATCAAGATTGCGATCTCAGTAGGTATCGGACTTTTCATCGCACTTATCGGTCTAGTTGATGCTGGTTTCGTACGTCGTACAGCTAGCGGGCCAGTTCCTGTTGGTCTGGGCGTTAATGGAAATCTCGTTGGCTGGCCAACTGTTGTTTTCGTATTCGGAACACTTCTAATCATCGGACTTATGGTCCGTAAGGTTAAGGGTGCGATTCTGATCGGTATTGTCGGTGCAACTGTTGCTGCTGTAATCATTCAGAAGATCTACAACATCGCTCCTGGCTTCACAGCTGGAAATCCTCCAACAATCGTTGATGGTGGCTGGGGATTAAATATTCCTACCGTTCCAACAGACATCGTTTCTGTGCCAAAGTTTGATTTCACCGGCCAGTTCGACCTTTTGGGTGCATTCAGCGTAGATAACGTTTCTCTCATTGCAGCAATCCTTCTTCTATTCACACTTTTGCTATCTGACTTCTTCGATACAGTCGGAACAGTTACAGCAATCGGACATGAAGCAGGTCTTGCTGATAAGGATGGAAATGTTGACAACATCCAAAAGATTCTATTGGTTGACTCTGTAGCAGCCGCTGCAGGTGGAGCTGCAGGTATCTCATCAAACACTAGCTACATCGAATCTGCTGCTGGTGTTGGCGAAGGTGCACGTACAGGTCTTGCATCAGTTGTCACAGGAATCGCATTCCTTCTGACTACTTTCCTAGCTCCGCTTGTTGCAATCATCCCTTACGAGGCTGCAACACCTGCCTTGATCATCGTAGGTTTCCTTATGATGACTCAAATCAAGAACATTGACTGGGATGATCTAGGAATTGGAATTCCTGCATTCTTGACTATCATCTTGATGCCATTTACTTACAACATCTCAGTAGGTATCGGTGCAGGATTCATCACTCACGTAGTGATTCGTTTGATTCAAGGACGTCGCAAGGAAATTCATCCACTGCTTCTCCTAGTTTCAGGACTATTCATGGTCTACTTCTTGTCTTCGCCACTGAATGCTTGGCTTGGATAAATACTTCAATAAAAAAGGCCCTCGGGAAACCGGGGGCCTTTTTTGTGAAGAGTTTTAGTTACCACGTTATTGGCGTAAAGCCCTTGGCAACCAGCTTGGCATTTACTTGCGAGAAGGGTTGAGATCCAAAGAATCCGCGATAGGCAGATAATGGACTTGGATGAGCAGATGAGATCACGTTTTCATCCTTGAAGTATTTCTTTAACTCTTGTGCGGAGTTGCCCCACAAGACAGCGATTACTCCCCTTTCTCCCAAAACCTTTGCCACGGTCTCCGTTACACCTTGCCAACCTAATTTCTCATGGGCCAGTGATTTTCCAGTCTCGGTAGTTAAAACACGGTTAATGAGCATGACACCTTGTTCGGACCAATCAGATAAATCTCCAGATGCTCTTCTCGCATGCACATCAGATTCAAGTTCCCTATAAATATTTCGCAACGATGCAGGAAGGGGCGAGACTTTCGAATCAACAGAAAAGGCTAAACCATGTGCATGGCCCTTTGTTGGATATGGATCTTGACCAAAGATCACGACACGAGTGCTGCCTAATGAGGAACTCAAAGCCCTGAAAACAAACTCATAAGGAGGTTCAATCTCCTTGCCCCGAAGGCAAAGTTCGATTTCGTCAATTCTTTGACGATGTTCTTGAAGTTCTATCTGCCAATCAGCATGAAGTTGATCAAACAGAGGCACGTGCGAAAAACCGACCAGATTCTGGAGTAACGGTTATTGAAGTTCCAAAGACAGCCGACACATGTTCTGAGGTAATTACTTGATTGATTGGGCCTGACACCGCGATAGTTCCATCTTTGATTAATAATGCGTGTGTTGTCCCAACGGGAATCTCTTCAATGTGATGGGTTACCAAGATCGTTGCGGGCGCTAATGGATCAGCGGAGAAATTGGCAAAGCGACGAAGAAGATCTTCGCGCCCTCCCAGATCTAAACCAGCGGCAGGTTCATCCAGAAGAAGTAGTTCGGGATCGGTCATCAAAGCTCGTGAAATCTGAACTCGCTTCTTTTCGCCCTCGCTGAGAGTTCCGTAAAGTCGATCACCTAATTCGCGAACGCCGAAGTTGGTTAGTAGCGCCATCGCTCGCGATTCATCCCAAAGGTCATATGCCTCATTCCAGCGCCCCAAGATCGCATAGGCGGCGGTTAAAACAACATCCTTGACCGTTTCATCATATGGAATATCTTCTGCGATAACCGAGCCACACAAACCAATTCGCGTTCGAAGTTCAAAGAGATCGACCTTGCCCATCTCTTTATCCAATACTGTGACCACGCCTTGGGTAGGAAAAATCTTTGTCGCCAAGATCTGCAGAAGGGTTGATTTGCCTGCGCCGTTTGGCCCCAGCACAACCCAACGCTCGCCGTGTGAGATCGAGAAGTTAATGGGTCCCAAAATGACCCGGTCTCCTCGGCGCACCGAGACCTCATTCAGAGTTAGAACTGAGTTACTCATAGATGGTAAAAGATACTGGTTGAAGGGCTCAAAGCACCGCAATCCTCACCGAAAGCATTAGTGATTCACGATAACCTTGCCTTCTTATGACATCAAATAGTGAAACCAGCCAAGTATTTTCAGGGTTAATCCTGCTTACGGGAGAGGACAAGGCTGGGATTTCCAAGGCCCTTTTTGAGACCTTATCCCCCTTTGCTGTGTCAGTGATCGACATAGATCAGATCATTATTAAACAACGATT
>JBJONC010000036.1:0-5336 GCA_046052005.1 Actinomycetota bacterium | reverse complement strand
ATTTCCAGCGCTTTATCTGGTCAAATCATCGATCGCTTTGGTGCTGATATCGCGTACTGGGTTCCCCTGGGATTCATGATTGCGGCATGTGTAGCCACGCTTCCGTATTTCCAGACTTATAAGGCCCTCATCGGCTACCCTCGTGCTCGTGACTGAGCTACGACTTAATGGAAAGACCGAAGATGGTCTCTATCTTTCTCTGCATGACAATGATGGACAGGAATTTACTGTTCGAGTTTCTGACACTTTGCGTGCAACAGTAAATCAGCAACGTCTTATGGCGGTTCCAGCAACAGATGAGCCAACCATTTCGATCAAAGAGATTCAGCGTTTGCTTCGTGCAGGACAGACCGCAGAACAAATCGCTCGCGAAAATGACACATCAATTGAAAAGGTCGAACGTTTCGCAGGTCCGATTCTTTCTGAACGTATTTACATTATTGATCAAGCGCAGCAAATTGCGATTCGCAAAGAGGGCGGACGTGATGCAGTCACTTTGCTCGGAGTCGTAATCTCTCGCTTAGCACCTCGCAATATTGATTCATCAGAGTTGTCATGGGATACATGGCGTCTTGAAGATGGAACATGGACTATTGAACTTCATTATCCAAATACTTCAGGTGTTGGTATTGCGCAGTGGAACTTCGATCCAACCCTTCGCACAGTTACATCCATGGATGAGAACGCGCGCTGGATGATGGGTGATGAGCCTGCTCCTCGCCAACTTCCAACCGCTGCGCTTATTCCCACCGAGTCTTCTCACCCCTCTGAGCGTCGCATCATCGATGTGTACAGCGAGTTCCGCAAGGAAGATATTCAGGAAGAGATTGAAGAAGAGATCGAACCTATTCGTGAAGTTCCTCGTTTAGCGGTTATTCGTGAAGAGCCAGATGATGAGGCTTCTCGCGATGGAATCACTGCACGTGCAAAGGTTCCAAGCTGGGATGAAATCATGTTCGGTATCAAGCCCGAGGATCAGGCTTAACCCTTAACTCAAAGTTGTAGTTAGTAATCCAACCTGCGATTCAATCTGACTGTCACCACCATGATGTCCAACCATTGCACCTTCTTTATCTGCGCGATCAGCATCTAGTAACACCAATCCCCCGCGTGCAATTGCAATAACTTCACCCATACGGTCTAAGGCATCTGCGCTCATAACTGTGCCAAAAAGGTTGCTTGAAATAGCTTGTTCGCGGGTAAGCACTAAAGCCTTTTCCTGCAAATACTGTTGCCATAAGGATGCGGCATCTTCTCGTGCTTGTGGTGAATCTTCTGTTAAGTAAATGTGACGGGCACGTGGTTCTCCGGCAATGACGCTCACACCCGTTAACAACGGATTGTCCTGACCGATGATTATCTTTTCTTCAACATTAATCATTCCGTGATCTGAAGTAACCCATAAACGCGTTCCCTTTGGAACCTCTTTCATCAATGAAGAAACCATCTGATCAATTGCAGACAAGGCTGCAATCCACTTGTCGCTGCCTACGCCATCTGAATGTCCTGCATTATCTAAATCATTGACATACAGATATACAAAAGATGGTGTCTTTTGAAGAGCTTGCTTGGTTTCGCTTACTAAATCTGCAACAACATTTGCGCCTTTGTATTGTGCGCCACGAAAGACTGCGCGAGTAAAACCAGAGTTTTCATAACGCTTAGCTGCCACATGTGTAACTGTTATTCCAGTGTTAGTGGCACGCTGAAAAAGAGTTTCCACTGGTTGCCAATTTTCAGGATCTACTCGCTCATCCCATTTCAATGCATTTAATAATCTGCCACCGCTGCGTGGAACTTGAACGGTGTACCCCAACATTCCATGAACTCCCGGAAGTTCACCAGTTGTTAAGGTTGCAAGTGAAGTTGCAGTCGTTGAAGGAAATGCGGTCTGAATTGTTCCGTGATTAAACATTCGACTCATGGTCGGCATTACATCGGCGTACTTAGACAAGGTGTCAAAACCGAAACCATCAATAAGAAACAAGAGCTCGCGGCCCATTGGAGATTGACCTACAGATAAGTGATCAACCGCACTGTCCAGCCCGAGGGATGAAAAGATCGATGGCGTTATCTGGGACAAATGCACGTGCTTATCTTCCCACGAGTGTGCACTAGAGTTTGGCTATGGAAAAAGCGATCAAGTTATCTGCTGAAGTTGCCAATGCGCTCAAGGCTGGAAAGCCGATTGTGGCGCTTGAATCAACGATTATCAGCCACGGATTGCCACGTCCCTCAAACCTAGAGGTTGCTTTGGAATGTGAACGCATTGTTCGTGATGCTGGAGCGGTCCCTGCAACTATCGCACTGCTTGATGGAAAGATCTTGGTTGGTCTTGAGCGTGCCGAGTTAGAAGCGATCGCAAACCGCGATGATATTTCTAAAGCATCAATCCGCGATCTTGCAATCATTGTTGCTCAAGGAAAAAGCGCAGCGACAACAGTTGCGGCAACCGCACACATCGCAGCCATGGCTGGAATCCACATCTTTGCTACAGGCGGTCTCGGTGGAGTTCACCGTGGCGCTAATGAGTCCTTCGATGAATCTGCTGACTTAACCGCTTTGGCAAATGTGGATATGACGATGATCTGCGCCGGAGTGAAATCAATTTTGGATGTACCTGCAACTTTGGAGCGTTTAGAGACTTTGGCAATCAGCCTGGTCGGATACAAGACAACCGCTTTCCCAGGTTTTTACTTAACCGATTCTGGTTACACCCTTGAGCACCGCGTCGATACACCTGAAGAGATTGCAGAGATCATCAAGGCACGTAAAGAGGTTGGAACTTTAAGTAAGGCGCTAGTTGTTGCCAATCCAGTTGAAAAAGAGATGGATAAGGCTCGTCACGATGAGATTTTGAAATCTGGTTTGGAAAAAGCTGAAAAGCAAGGTGTTACCGGTAAAGCGGTTACACCATTCTTGCTTGAGCACTTCCACACAACATCTAAGGGTGAATCCCTAGCCATCAATACTGAAATTATTAAAGCCAACTGCTTACTAGGTGCACAGATTGCTGTGGCGCTTCAATGAAAAAGATTCTCTGCATCGGCGATTTAGCTCTGGATGTAATTTCACAACTCAAAGAGCCAATTAATTATGGAAATGACACCGCCAGCAGAATTTCAAGCCACCCAGGCGGGCAAGCAGCAAATGTTGCTACCTGGATCACTCGTACTAATTCAAAGGCGCATTTAGTAGCCCGCACAGGTAATGATCCTGTGGGTTTTGCCTTGATTTCTGACCTAGATAAGTACGGCGTAGAACACCTTAATTTGATGCACAGTGGACGACCTACAGGTGTAGTTGTAATCCTTGTGGATGCAAATGGTGAGCGCACAATGTTTCCGGACAATGGAGCAAATGCAGATCTTGAAGCATCAGACTTGCCATCACTAGATGACATCGATGGCGTTTACTTATCTGGTTACGCACTCTTAGATTTCCGCAGCCGTGATGCGGTTCTTGCAATGATTAAGAAAATTAAAGCAGCCGGTAAGCCAATCTTCTTTGACCCAACAACTACAGGTGCGATGAAGATTGTAAGTCGCGAAGAAGTTTTGTCATGGGTTTCGATGATGGATGGAATTCTGCTCAACAGCGAAGAAGCTTTGTACCTTGGCGATACAAAGGATGTCGAAACCGCTGAAGCCAATCTTTCAGGGCACACGCCACTAGTTGTGATTAAGTTGGGCTCAAAGGGTGCAATGGCAATCAATGGATCTGAAAAGGCCAAGGTCTCTGCCGTTACAACCAACGTTGTCGACACCACAGGTGCCGGAGACTCTTTTGCTGCTGGATTTATTCCAAAGTGGCTGGAAACAAGTGATCTAACTCAAGCACTTTCAGCAGGTGCGGCATTGGCAGCAAAGTGTGTTTCATCAGTTGGGGCGCGCCCTCCCCTAAATTAAGGCTGACTCTTGGCAGAATGCCCCAATGGCAACTGCGAAGACTCCCGCGAAATCTGCGGCAAAGGGTAAGAAACCTGCTGGACCAAAGCCCGGCGAGTACCCAGGAAAGATCGTTGATATCGATGTTTCCAAAGAAGTTTCAGAATCTTTTCTTGAGTACGCGTACTCAGTTATTTACTCACGCGCACTTCCAGATGCACGTGATGGTCTAAAGCCGGTTCACCGTCGCATTCTTCATCAGATGGCAGATATGGGTCTTCGCCCAGAGCGCGGCCATGTAAAGAGCGCACGTGTTGTTGGTGAAGTAATGGGTAAGTTGCACCCACACGGCGATGGTGCAATTTACGATGCCTTAGTTCGTATGGCACAGAGTTTCTCAATGGGCTTGCCGCTCATTGATGGTCACGGAAACTTCGGTTCCCTTGATGCAGGTCCTGCAGCGATGCGTTACACAGAGGCCCGCTTAGCACCAGCTGCGATGTCGATGGTTGCTGAAGCTGATGAAGACACCGTTGATTTTGGCCCTAACTACGATGGTCAGCTGTCAGAGCCAATTGTTTTGCCAGCTGCGTATCCAAACCTGCTGGTTAACGGTGGTTCTGGAATTGCAGTTGGTATGGCAACCAACATGGCGCCACACAACTTGAGCGAAGTTATCGCTGCAACCAAGTTCTTAATTGAAAATCCATCTGCAACGGTTAAGCAGTTAATGAAGTTTGTTCCGGGTCCAGATTTCCCAACAGGTGGCGAAATCGTTGGGCTAGATGGTGTTCGTGAGGCGTATTCAACAGGTAAGGGATCCTTCAAGGTTCGTGCAACTGTTGAGATCGAAAAGGTGACATCTCGCAAGATGGGTATCGTCATCAAGGAGCTTCCTTACACAATCGGACCTGAAAAGGTTGTTGAGCGTATTGCAGCACTTGTGAAGGCCAAGAAGATCCAGGGAATCAGCGACATCGTTGATCTTTCTGATGGCCAAACCGGAACAAATGTTGTTATCGAGATTAAGAACGGCTTTGAACCAGAAGAGGTTCTAGAAAAGCTATATGCATTGACTCCAATGGAGGATGCATTTGCAATCAATGCGGTTGCATTGGTGAAGGGTCGTCCTCAGACCCTAGGTCTTAAGGAACTTCTACGCGTATTTATCGATCACCGTATTGAGGTTGTTCGTCGTCGTTCTGAGTTCCGTAAAGCAAAGGCTGAAGCACGTTTAGGTCTTGTTGATGGTTTGCTCAAGGCGATTATCGATATCGATAAGGTCATCAAGATCATTCGCGGTAGCGATGATGCAGCGGCGGCAAAAGAGAAGTTGATCAAGGACTTTAAACTCAATGATGAGCAGGCAACATATATCTTGGATATGCCGCTTCGTCGCTTGACCAAGATGAGCAAAATCGAACTCGAAACAGAGCAAAAGGAACTCAA
>JBJONC010000035.1:0-5384 GCA_046052005.1 Actinomycetota bacterium | reverse complement strand
CGAACAGTTTCTTCAGCAAACCAACGGAAAAATTCGGCGGCATATGTTGCTTCACCACGAGCATCTGGCATCGCTTTGCCATTTTCTCGTGAGATCAAAGTTGCGATCGCTTCATTTTCAGCGGTCATTAACTCAAAGGCTTTGCGCAGAATCTCTGAACGGTAACGAGGAGCGGTCTTTGCCCACGCCTTTGCAGCTGCATCAGCAGCAGCGATTGCGGCATCACATTGTGCATCTCCGGCAAGTGAAACTTCAGCGATTACTGAACCATCGCTGGGATCGTGAACAGGTAACTTTCCTATTCCATCAACCCATTGGCCATCGATATATAACTGTGTATGCATGGGTGAAGCATACGCTTTAGGCAAAAAACAGTGAAGATTGTGCGGGCTGGGGTAGAGTGATGCTTATTAAGTTGCAGTTATTGCAATTAAAAGAGGAGTTTTAAGTGCCTAAGTCGTGGACCGATGATGCGCCTGCCCCAGAAGTTTTAAAGGATCATGCTCACCTTAAGGACTCATTCTTTTACACAATCAAACGTCGCCTCTTAGGTAACCCCCTCAATCGTCACTCTCTAGGACATCAAAGACTTAGTAAGCGTTACGCGTTAGGAATTCTTTCTTCAGACTGTATTTCATCATCAGCATATGGTTCAGAACAGATTTTGATCGCTTTGCTTCCGGCATTTGGTTTAGCCGCTTTTGCTTTGCTCATGCCAATGACCGCGGTAGTTCTAACGATCTTGGTGATTATTACTTTGTCTTACCGCGATGTAATCAATGTGTACACAAAGGTTGGTGGCGCTTACATTGTTTCGCGTGACAACTTTGGTCCTGTAGTTGCACAGGTTGCTGCAGTTGCATTGATGCTTGATTACATCGTGACTGTTGCAATTCAATCTGCTGCAGGTGTTGCCGCGATTATTTCTACCTTCCCATCACTGCATGATTACAAGATCCCAATGATTTTGGTAGTGATTGTTTTGCTTACTTACGGAAATCTTCGTGGCGTTAAAGAGGCAGGTAAAGCTTTTGCTTTGCCAACATATTTCTTCGTCGCATGTATGTTTACAGTTTTCTCAGTTGGTCTGTACCGTCAATTTAACGGAACATTGGTTCAACTAAGTGTTGAACAACCAGGTGCGATTGAAATCGGGCAAGAACAAGGTTTATTGACCGTTGCAGCAATCTTCATCCTGCTTCGAGCATTTGCTAACGGTGGCTCATCACTGACTGGCCTAGAGGCGATTTCAGATGGAGTTGCGCTATTCAAGACTCCAGAGCATGTGAATGCACGTCGCACTCTGTACACAATGAGCGCTTTGCTTGGCACTTTGGTGCTCGGAGTTTCATGGTTTGCGCACAAGATCCATGCCGTTCCATATGAATCTGGAACACCAACAGTTATCTCTCAAATCGCAAAAACAATCATGGGCGATGGCGCAATTGGCCAGATCATGTTCGTGATGGTTCAGCTGGCAACAATGCTTATCCTTTTCGCGGGCGCAAATACCACGTACAGCGCTTTCCCTATCTTGGTGAACTTTGTTGCCGCTGATGGTTACTTGCCACGCCAATTAACGAAGCGCGGTCACCGTCTGGCTTTCTCAAACGGAATCTTGCTTCTATCTGGTGGCGGAATTTTCTTGGTCTTAATCACCGCAGGTTCAGTTGAGCACTTGGTTGCCTTCTATGCGCTCGGAGTATTTACAGGCTTTACCTTGGCTGGTTTTGGAATGACCCGTCATGCGTTGCGCAACAAAACAGGACACTGGCGGGCAAAGATCTTTATCAACGGACTTGCTGGATCTATCTCATTCATTGTTGTCATTATTTTCTCTGTCGTTAAGTTCACTCAGGGTGCTTGGTTAGTTCTCATCACCGCACCAATCATGGTTATTGCTTTCCTTCGTCTGCGTCGCCAATACACACGTGAGCAGGAAGCGTTAGCGGTTAAACAACATCAGGAACGCGCAACTTCAATTGCTCGCCATGATGTAACAGTTCTTGTAGACAATGTCGATATCGCAACTGTTGGCGCGATTCGATATGCACGAAGCTTGAAGCCTCGTAACTTGGCTGCAGTTCACTTTGTTATTGATGATCGTCGTGCTGAAGAGATTCAAAAGGCATGGGCTGAATCAGATGCGCTCGATGATGTGACCCTTGAATTAATCGATTGTCCTGATCGTCGTCTTGCAAACGCTGCATTGGATTATTCAATTCGAATGACTGAAAAGCCTGATGTCGAATTAACATTGTTACTTCCACGTCGTGCGTATTCAGGTTTCTTGGGACGTTTGTTGCATGATCAAACCGCTGAAGAGATTGCAGCGCCTATTTCTCAACTACCTCGTGTGGTTGCAACGATTGTTCCTTTCGATGTTGATCGCATCGCTTCTGGAAAATCCTCATTTACTGCACCAGTGACTCCCGCTCCAGTAGTTGCACCAAAGCCGGTACAAAAGCCGGTTCCAGTAAGTGTTGAACCAGTGAGCCACTACGCAGAGAATGTGACGCCAATCGGAAAGATTGAATGGCGCAAGCGCGCACAGGTTCAAGGTCGAGTTACCTCAATTAAGACTGCGCCACGAGGCTCTGCACCAACTCTAGAAGTAGAGATTTGGGATGAGACTGGCGGAGTTTCACTGCACTTCTTGGGTCGTCGCGAGATTGCAGGTCTTGAAGTTGGCTCTCAGCTACGTGCAGAGGGCATGGTTGGTGAAGAAGAAGGATCTATGGTGATTCTTAATCCTTCTTACGAACTTCTTGTATAAAACTCTTAATTAGCTCGGCACACTCATCTACTAAAACGCCTGCACGAACTTCGGTTCGAAAGGTGCTGCGTGGATCGCGCAGTAAATCCCACATAGATCCAACCGCTCCAGCTTTTTCATCCCACGCACCAAATACAACTGTTTGTAAACGTGATTGTGCAATTGCACCTGCGCACATTGCACATGGTTCTAGTGTTACAACCAATGTGTGATCAGTTAAGTGCCAGTCGCCTAATTTTTCAGTAGCGCGACGAATAGCAACAATTTCTGCATGTGCAGTTGGATCGTTGTGAAGTTCTCTTTCATTATGTCCGGTTGCAATTAATTCTCCTGCTGCATTAAAGATCGCTGCACCAACTGGGATATCTCCACTTACAACCGCTTTGCGTGCCTGCTCTAAAGCAACACGCATCATTTCGATATCGCTCACAGATCCAAGAGCTCCGAAAACTCTTCGCCAAAACCAAGTCGAGCCGCAATCGCTTCTAATTGCTCATCCGGGAACAACTCTTCATCATCACAAATTGCAGAAATTTCCATTTCATTTATACCAAGGTCATTCAGAATCCCAAGATGGCCAACTGGTCCTGGCTCTTCATCCTCTTCAGGCATTGGAATATCTGCGATCTCTAACAACTCTTCTGCGACTGGATAATCCAAAGCCGCCGTTGCATCACTTAAGAAGAGCGAAATATGTGAACCTAGAACACGAATCAAAATGAAAAACTCTTCATCAATTGCAATCAGCGCAATAGATCCACCATTGGTTTGTTGGGATTTAAGTCGTGTAATTATCTGAGCGATGTCATAGGGATCGGGCAATGTGGCCAAGGTCCAACGGCCATCCTCATGCCAGGCCGCTACCGCGAAATCCATTTCACTTGTGAGGTCGCGCACTTCGTCACGGATATCGTCGAATGATTCAATCTCTTCAACGAGCTCTTCTTCGAATTCGGACATGGGTCCATACTTTCACTCATTGGAAAGGATTGAAACCCCTGTAAGGTAACGCCCATGAAAGTACACGTTGCCAATCACCCTCTTATCAATCACAAATTGACGGTTTTGCGCGACGAACGCACCGATTCACCTACATTCCGACGCCTTGTCGAAGAGCTCGTAACGCTATTGGCGTACGAAGCCACACGCGATGTCAGAACTCACGAAGTTGAGATCAAGACACCTGTGACAAAGACCGTTGGATTGAAAATGGCTGAACCGCGTCCAGTCGTTGTTCCAATTTTGCGCGCAGGTCTCGGAATGCTCGAAGGAATGAGCAAGTTGGTTCCAACCGCCGAAGTTGGTTTCCTCGGAATGGTTCGCGATGAAAAAACTTTAGAAGCAAGCACATATGCAAATCGTCTACCAGATGATCTATCTGGTAGACAGGTTTTCGTTCTAGATCCAATGCTTGCAACTGGTGGAACTTTGATCATGGCTTTCCATTACTTAATCGATCTAGGTGCAACAGACATCACCGCAATTTGTATCTTGTCTGCTCCTGAAGGAATCGCTGCAGTTGAGAAAGAGTTTGCAAATAGCAAGGTGCCAATCACAATCGTGACAGGCGCACTTGATGAAAAGCTCAATGAGAATGGATACATCGTTCCTGGTCTTGGAGATGCTGGCGATCGTCTTTACGGAGTTGTGTAAATGGCATCAACATCCCCTGGATACGGAATCACAATCCGTGTCGAAGGCTCCCCTGAATCTCATCCAGTAGCGCTTGCAACAACTGTAATTACAGGTGCAGGTGCAACCATTACTGCGCTGGATGTTGTTGAGTCACTGTTGGAAAAAGTTGTAATCGATATTACTTGCGACACCATCGATTCAGATCACGCCGATCAGATCACCGTTGCAATCTCTGCACACCCTGAATTAACTGTTCGTAAAGTTAGTGATCGAACATTCCTCCTTCACCTTGGTGGAAAGATTGAAATCTCATCAAAGGTCCCACTGAAGACTCGTGATGATTTATCTCGTGCCTACACACCTGGTGTTGCTCGTATTTGTCAGGCGATTGCGGCAGACCCATCAGATGCTCGTCGCTTAACAATTAAGCGCAATACCGTCGCTGTTGTGACTGATGGATCAGCTGTTTTAGGCCTTGGAAACATAGGACCAGC
This sequence comes from Actinomycetota bacterium, assembly GCA_046052005.1. Classification (GTDB taxonomy): domain Bacteria; phylum Actinomycetota; class Actinomycetes; order Nanopelagicales; family Nanopelagicaceae; genus Planktophila. The sequence continues at coordinate 479 of JBJONC010000035.1, read as the reverse complement.
CGCTGCTCTTCCGGTTATGGAAGGTAAGGCGGCGCTGTTCAAGCGCTTTGCAGATGTTGATGCTTGGCCAGTTTGTCTTGATACTCAAGATGTAGATGAAATTGTTCGCACGGTTCAGTTGATTGCACCTGTGTACGGTGGAATCAACCTTGAAGATATTTCAGCACCTCGATGCTTTGAAGTTGAGCGCCGCTTGCGTGAACTCTTGGATATCCCTGTTTTCCACGATGACCAACACGGAACAGCAATTGTTGTTCTAGCCGCTCTTCGTAATGCACTTCGCTTAGTTAAGAAGGATCTTAAAGATACAAAGATTGTTCTTAGTGGTGCTGGTGCAGCAGGTACAGCTATCGCACGTTTGTTAGTCCGAAGCGGTGCGGTCAACATTATTGGTTTTGATAAGGATGGCGTCATCTGCAAATCAACACCAAACCTTGGCGATGAGATGCGCACCTGGTTCATCGATAACTGCAATCCAA
>JBJONC010000034.1:0-5467 GCA_046052005.1 Actinomycetota bacterium | reverse complement strand
GGGCCTTATAAGTCTGGAAATACGGAAGCGTGGCTACACATGCCGCAATCATGAATCCCAGGGGAACCCAGTACGCGATATCAGCACCAAAGCGATCGATGATTTGACCAGATAAAGCGCTGGAAATCGCACCGCCCATGGGCATACCCGCAACAACCCAGGTCAAAGTTTCTGTGATTTGTTCTGGTGGGACCGCACCTTCGGCAACGCCATAGGCATTGATGACTAGAGGTGCGATTGCAAAACCATTAAAGAAAAGTGCAACCGCAAGCCAGGTAATTGAATGCACAAACAACATAGGAATCGACAACACGGTCAGCGCAAATAGAAAGAGCAAGAATCTAGCTGCGCTAGTTAGCTTCCACTTAACGACTCCATTAATGATGGCGGCAACCGCGCTACCTGCTGCCCAAATCGCCAGCAGGATTCCTGACTGAGCTGCTTGTCCTCGAGTTTCGGCAAAGGCAACGGTCACAATTGCAATTGACCCAAAGAATCCACCTAGCAAAGTTGTAGGCAAAACAACGGCTTGAACCCGCTTATTTCTAATAACCGCAGGATGTGGATCCACATGACGCTTAGGTGTAGCAGGTGGCTCCGTAGCTTTAGCTGAAACAAATAGCGGAAAGCCGATCGCGACAAAGATGATGCCCGAAATAATTCCGGCCGCCGGTGCAATTGATGTCGCACATGCGGTCACAATGATTGGCCCCAGAATAAAGACAACCTCATCCATCAACGCTTCAAAGGAGTAAGCGGTATTTACCAAGTGGCGATCTTGTTCATCTTCTGCCGTTGTTGTCTTATCGGGGCTCAATACATGCAACCAGCGACGTCGAACTAAACCACCCGTATTTACCGAAAATGCTTCGGCAACAATGATTGATAAAAACCAGGTCCACACAGGTGTTTCATTGAGAACTAGAACTGTAAAGATGCAAAAGGCAATTACCTTTACCGGAATAACTCGCACCAACATTGCGCTCTGCCCAATGCGATCAGCAACCCTTGACCAATGGGGCGTAGCCAACGCCATAACAACTGAAGCGGTGGCACTTAGAGCACCTGCAATTGCATATGAATCACTAACGGCTACAACAATAAAGATAAGCGCAAGTGAATCCATAGAAATAGGCATTCGAGCGATTAGGCCAGGAATTGAAAATCTCAGCGCCCCAGGTGTGCGAAACAAAGTTAAGTACGCTGAGAACATAGGCAAGAGTCTATCCCGCCATTAGACTGCAGTTATGACTGATACCAATGAGTTACTGCAACTTGCATTAAAGATTGCACGCCAAGCGGGGGATTTATTGGTTGATCGTCCTGCTTCGTGGGATCTGACCGTCAAATCAACTGCGATAGATATTGCAACCCAAATGGATCATGCAAGTGAAAAACTGATTGTCGAAAGTATTTTAGCTGCGCGTCCTGATGATGGAATCATCGGTGAAGAAGGAACATCTCGTCCAAGTAAGAGCGGGATTACCTGGGTTATTGATCCAGTAGATGGAACCGTGAATTACTTTTATGGTTTACCTGGCTGGGCGGTCAGCATCGCCGCCAAAGATGAAAATGGAACTTTGGTTGGAGTTGTTCACTCACCAACGGTTAATTCAACCTGGCATGCAAGCAAAGGCGGCGGCGCATTTCTCAATGATGTAAAGATCGCCTGCAACAACCCAGTCGAACTTAATCGTGCACTGTTGTCATCGGGCTTTGCTTACGATGTTCGGGATCGAGTTGAGCAGTTAAAGATTGTGAATGTGCTGCTTCCTCAAATTCGAGATTTGCGTCGAATTGGATCTGCCGCCGCCGATATCTGCCATGTGGCAACCGGTCTGGTCGATGGCTACTTTGAAACCGGGCTGCATGAATGGGATTTAGCGGCAGCTGAGCTTGTGGCCCGCGAGGCGGGCGCTGTGGTTACCACCCGGCCATGGCATGGGCTCAATCTGACGGTGGCCGCTGGCCCCCACCTCTTTGAGGCGCTCAACGCTCAGATCCCCGAGTAAGCGCTGCCTATTTGAGGCACAGGAGCCGATTTACGCTCAAGGCTCCTTCTATGGCAAGATACGCAGTCTGCACCGCCAAAGCGTGTGCTTAATAGAAATGACAAAAGGAACCGAATATGAACATTCTTGACGCCGTAGATGCAGCTTCGCTGCGCAAAGACATCCCACAGTTCCGCGCTGGTGATGAGCTCAAGATCCATGTTCGCGTTATCGAAGGTAACAAGAGCCGTCTTCAGGTTTTCCAGGGTGTTGTAATCCGTCGCCAAGGTGATGGAGTTCGCGAGACTTTCACAATCCGTAAGGTTTCATACGGCGTTGGTGTTGAGCGTACATTCCCAGTTCACACACCAGTGATCGAAAAGATTGAGCTAGTAAAGAAGGGCGAAGTACGTCGCGCCAAGCTTTACTACCTACGCGATCTACGCGGTAAGGCTGCAAAGATTCGCGAAAAGCGCGATGGCGTCGAAGGTTACGGCGATGGAATTCTTTCAACTCCAGAACCAGTAGTTATTCCTGAGCCAGTTGCTGAAGTTGCACCTGTCGAAGCGGTTGTTGAAGCTCCAGCGGTTGAAGCGGTTGTAGAAGCACCTGCAGCAGAAGCAGTTGTTGATGCACCAGCTGCTGAAGAAGCAGCTGAAGCTCCAAAAGCTGAATAATCTTTTCAATGCGCAATAAGGGATCGCTCCTTAAGGAGCTCCCAGTCCTTGTTGTTGTTGCACTCGTTGTCTCCCTTTTTATCAAGAGCTTCCTTGTGCAGTTTTTCTTTATCCCATCTGGATCTATGGAAAACACACTTCAAATCAAAGATCGTGTTGCGGTAAATAAGGTTCCATTTATTTCAAACAATATTAAGCGCGGAGATGTTGTTGTTTTCCGCGATCCCAATAACTGGCTTCCAGAGATCGTTGATTACTCAACAAACAAGTATGTAGCAAAGGCAAAAAGTGCTTTGGTAACCGTTGGTGTTTTACCAAATCCAGCTAAGCAGTATTTAGTAAAGCGAGTAATCGGTGTTGGCGGAGACCGTGTTGTGTGTTGCACCAAGGATGGCAACTTAACTATCAACGGCGTTGAAGTTATTGAGCCGTACATCTTTGCTGGCAATAAGCCATCTGAAATGAACTTTGATGTCACTGTGCCAAAAGGCAAGTTATGGGTAATGGGCGATCACCGCGGAGCAAGTGCCGATTCTCGCTATCACCAAGAAGATATCAATAAGGGTTTTGTGCCGGTATCTAAGGTCAGCGGACGTGTAGTTGGTGTCATTTGGCCCTTCAAGAACATCACATATATTCCACGAGTTGATGTATTAAATAAGTAACCTCATGAAGGTTATTGAACAGCTGTTAACAAGTGCAGGAATCTCACCGATTGCAGGTGTTGATGAGGCAGGTCGTGGTGCATGTGCAGGTCCACTAGTAATCGCTTCAGTTGTTCTTAATGATCCCTTCGCAGCTGAACTTGCAGTTGTTCGCGATTCTAAGGAAATATCTGAAAGCAAACGTGATGCCGTTTTTGATTTAATCCATCAAGTCGCAGCATCTGTCAGCGTTGTCATTGTTCCTGCAAGTGAAGTTGATGCTCGCGGTGTGCATGCAGCTAATTTGGATGGAATGCGACGTGCGGTTCAGGGTTTAAGTGTTGAACCTGCCTATGTATTAACAGATGGTTACGCCATCGAAGGTTTAGGAGTACCAAACCTTGCCGTTTGGAAAGGCGATCAAGTTGTCGTTTCGATCAGTGCTGCTTCGGTAATTGCAAAGGTAACTCGTGACCGAATCATGCGCGAAATGGATCTTGAATTTCCTCAGTACGGTTTTGCAGGGCATAAGGGGTACATCACCGCGGCTCATACAAAAGCGCTGAATGAGCACGGTCCATGCCAGCAGCACCGAACCTCTTTTGCCAACGTTGCTGCGCTCATCCACAAGTAAGCACCCAGTTCGTTAATCGGTTCAGCGGGGTATTTATCCTCCCTGACCATGAAGACTAAGAACAATCAAAGTACTGGAGCCTTGGGCGAAGAAGCGGTAGCTCAATATCTCATCAATCGCCATTGCGAAGTTATAGAACGAAATTGGCGAATTCGAGAAGGTGAAATCGATATCGTCGCGCTCAATCCGACAGGTGTCTTTTCATTCGTAGAAGTAAAAACGCGGAGCTCAGTTGCATTTGGACATCCATTTGAAGCAATCACCAGAGATAAAGCTCATCGAATGCAACGTTTGGCACTTGCTTGGCTGGCTACCCATGGCTGCCTTGGCTGCGATTACCAAATAGATGTTGCTGCAGTCTTGGTTCAGCCCGATGGCAAGCTAGCAATCGAATATCGCGAGAGATTGTTATGAGCCTGGCATTAACTCATTCAGTTGCTTTGTTGGGTCTCGAAGGACATCTAGTCACCGTTGAAGTTGATATCGCTGATGGCTTGCCTGGTTATGCCTTGTTGGGATTGCCAGATGCCGCGCTATCTGAATCTAGAGATCGAGTTCGAAGCGCAATAGTTAACTGCGGGGAAGTGTGGCCCAATCGCAAGGTAACAGTGTCATTGTCTCCAGCATGGTTGCCAAAGAGTGGTTCCAGCTTTGATCTTGCAATATGTATTGCGCTGTTATCTGCACATGACACCGTTCCACGAGAAAGGATCGCTGACATTCTTTTCCTGGGTGAACTCTCTCTTGATGGGCGGATTCGATCTGTTCGTGGAGTTTTACCTGCGTTAATGGCTGCGTACAAAGCTGGTGTTCGAATCGCAGTTGTTCCTGCGGCTAACTTTGAAGAAGCGCAGTTGATGCAATCGATGGAGATCGTCCCAATGGAACATCTCAAACAAGTTCTGCGTTGGCTGCGAACTGGTGTGCGTGAAGTTGTTCAAGAGATTGAACTTCAATGGGAGCAAACCGACACACGATTGGATTTTGCAGATGTTGCGGGTCAATCTGCAGCTCGTTTGGCCGCTGAAATCGCAGCGATTGGTGGTCACCATATTCTGCTTATTGGCCCACCTGGTGCAGGTAAAACAATGATTGCAGAAAGAATTCCTACGATTATGCCGCCGCTTTCAATTGAACAAGCACTTGAAGTTACTGCAGTTCATTCAATTGCGGGAACTCTCACACAGCGTTCACCTTTGTCATTGCTTGCACCGATCGTTTCTCCCCATCACACCACGACTCGAATCGCCATGGTGGGTGGGGGATCACATGCGATAAAACCTGGTGCATGCTCTCTTGCACATTACGGCGTTCTCTTTGTTGATGAAGCTCCTGAATGTGGGCCTGGTGTATTAGATTCCTTACGGCAGCCTCTGGAATCCGGAACGATAACCATCGCCCGAAGTATTGGAAATCTAACCTTTCCGGCGCAGTTTCTATTGGTGCTTGCCGCTAATCCCTGTCCGTGCGGCAAATTCACAGGTCGCGGCCGCAACTGCACATGTACTTCGCAACAGGTGC
>JBJONC010000033.1:0-5698 GCA_046052005.1 Actinomycetota bacterium | reverse complement strand
CTAATCGTTAGTATTGGCTCATTACTACGAAAGGCACATACATGTTCCGCAAGATCGCATCACTCTCAGTAGCGCTCGTTGTCGCCGGTGGCGTCATGATCGCAGTACCTGCAGATGCCGCCGTGAAGATTTCAAATGGCGTTGCATGCAAGAAGTCAGGTCAGACTACTAAGACAAGTGGCGGAACTTACCGTTGCACAACAAACCCATTGACTTCGAGCAAGAGATTGACTTGGTTATCTCTTGACTGCGTAACTGCAGCAAATGATGCGGTGAAGGCTCAGAGATCAGCGGTCACAACAGCTGCTAATTTCAAAGCTCAGCTACCTGTAATTGATCTTGGAATTACTACCGAGACTGCAAACAAGGCTGAACTTCAGGCCAAGCTTGATGAAGCAACTAAGAGACAGGTTGCAGCCCAGGCAAAGTTAGCGGCAGCAACCACTGATGCGGATAAGAAGATCCTGACAACAGCAGTTGGATCATGGACATCTGCAACTCGTGCTTATGCAAGCAAGATTCGAAACATCGATCTAACAATTAAAAAGTTAGAAGCAGCAAAGCTTGCGGCAACTAATAAGCCAGCAGAGCTTGCGGCAAATGTTGCAGATGCACGCGAGAGCGCAAAGCTAATCTGCACTAAAGGCTTCTAACCCTTTCAGCTTTTCAAAAAACCCGCTACCAATCAGGTGGCGGGTTTTTTGTATCTATGGGAACCCCTATCCCAATTACTTAATTACCTTCCTAACCTGAAGCCATGCGCGCTGTGCGATTCATGGCTCCCCTGTTTTTGCTCGCACAGTTTCCTGCACAGGGATTTACCTCCGGAGTACTAGTTGAGGTTGTTGCCTTCAATGGTGTTGCTATCGCCGCATTAATCTCTGTCTTGGCTGCACCACGAATCACCAATAAGTGGGCTCAACCAATAGCGGCAGCCGCACTAGGAAGCTGGTGCTTGGGTTCCATTGCTGCGACCCTTACTTCATCTTTAAATCAATCATCATTAATGGCAAATCTTTCCGATGGCTTCTATCTACTCTTCTATCCCTTGGCACTTCTTGGTTTTCGCCAACTAGTGTCGATTCAGCAACGTTTTACGATTCTTGAAGTAGTCGATGCTTCAATCGTCGGGTTGGGATTGAGCACATTAGGTGCGGCATTTGCTTTACACCCTGTGCTTCCCCATTTTGACGGAGATTTGAATCAATCCTTTCTAGCAATTATCTACCCAGTTGCTGATTTAGTGTTGCTCTGCTTTATTGCAGCTACGGTAGCAATGCAGGGCTTCTCACCTAGAGGTTTGTTGTTAGCGCTAGGGGTTTTGATCTACGCAATCTGTGATTTCTATTTCTTATGGCAAAACCTTCATTCGACATATGTCTTCGGTTCGTTAGTTGATTATGGATGGCTACTTGCATTTGTGGTGATCTCTGAAAGTTGTTGGCACCCCGCTACTGATAACAAGAGCAATGAAGGCATCAACCCCGTGCTCATTACAATTTCGGTTTTCTTAAGTGCAACCTTGTTGGCTCTAATGGCAATTGCTCCTGATAACTTTCCCCACTTTATTTTAATTCCCGCGATTGGAACCTTGGCTTTGGCATTTATTCGAATGGGAATAGCACTACATCAAGCACGAAATATCGGTGATGAAAGAATCCTTGCAAGAACAGATGAGCTAACGATGTTGCCCAATCGTCGCCGTTTGATCGCTGAAATCCCTAACTTCGCTACCCGCGAGGGTTCGCTGATGCTTTTGGATCTCGATGGCTTTAAACCCGTGAATGACACCTATGGTCATGAAGTTGGCGACAAGGTTTTGCAACAGGTTGCGCAACGATTTAGTCGATCCTTGCCAAACACTGCATTGCTTGCCCGATTAGGTGGAGATGAGTTCGGGGTTTTAGTCAGTGGCAACAACAACACGGCGATGGAGATCGCTTTAGCCCTGCGGGCCACGCTTTCTTACCCATTTGTCATCGACGGTAATCAGATCAGTATTGGCGTCAGTATTGGAATTGCAGAAAATGACGGCGCAGATGACTTACTGCTGCGCGCAGATAATGCGATGTATGCGGCTAAGCGCCAGGCATTGGGGGTTTGTCAGCTTTAATCTCTTGCAATCGAGCTAAGGCCTCATTACGTTCGATCGCATGATCAACAATTCGCTCTGGATATCCCTTGCTGTAGCCATCAAGGAATAACCATGGCTCATGAATCTCTGCTGCAGATAAGTGAGCAAGCTCTGGCACATATCGGCGAATGTAATCGCCATTTTCATCAAAGCGTCGACCTTGTTCGATTGGGTTGAATACTCGGTAATACGGCGATGCATCTGTTCCGCAGCCTGCGGTCCACTGCCAGCCATGCGCATTTGATGCAACATCGTAATCAACAAGATGGTCGGCAAAGAAACGTTCGCCTAACTGCCATTCAAGGTGTAAATCTTTAACCAGGAAAGATGCAACAACCATACGTGTTCGGTTATGCATCCAACCTTCAAGAACAAGTTGGCGCATCGCTGCATCTACAAATGGATATCCAGTCTTACCTTCGCACCAGGCTTTGAACTGATCGCCAGGCTTGTCGTACCGCATCTGTGCAAACTTAGGGGCGTAGTATTCGACATCGGTCATGGGATTGTTGAATAAAACATCGGCGTAAAACTCGCGCCAAGCAATCTCTTTTCTAAAGGTGTCATGCGCTTTGCTTTCGCCTAAATCGACAAGCAAGGTCCGTGGGTGGATCTCTCCAAACTTCAAGTAGGTGCTCATCTTCGAAGTTCCATCGATTGATGCGAAGTTTCGATTCTCGTCATAAGAATCTAAGCCATTCTTGGTGAACTCCTTGAAACGCTTAAGCGCGGCAGCTTCGCCCGCTTCAATCACATTAACGCCGTCTGGCATTGGGAAATCAGGAAAAGCACGGTATTCAGCGGTTGGTTCGACACAGGTGAACTTCTTAGGAGTTACAGCAGGTGCGCGATATCCATGGGTGCGCCAACCTTTATAGAAAGGTGTGTAGACCTTGTATGGGGTTGCATCAGATGGTTTCAGTACTCGACCGGGTGCCACTGCATACGGGCTTCCAGTTCTGACAAGTGGTATTCCTGCAGCTTCCACTCGTGCATCTCGTGCTACACCATATCGCTCATATTCAGCAGAGATATGAACCTGCTCGACACCGTACTTTTTTATCAAAGTCGATAGAACTTCAACTTGATCACCTTCGATGATGTGAAGTTTGTTTCCCAAGGATTCATCTAACTTGCGAAGGGATTGACCCATGTAAGCAAGTAGCTTAGAACCAGCTTCTGTAATCTGTTGCTTATCCAAAATGAAGAGTGGAATTACCTGGTCAGAGGATTCGATCGCAGCCAACAAGGCTGGATGATCATTAATGCGCAGGTCTCGTCGAAACCAGATTATTGAAGTTTTCGGCGATGACATGGGATGATTAAATCATCATGCAGGAGATTAAGCGCTTTCAAATCCGAGGAGTTCCCGGCGAGGTTGTTCGCACGCGGTTTGATGACCGAATCGTTGATTATTGGGCTCCTCGAGGTGGAACCGACCACTTATTAATTGCACATGATGGTCAAAATGTCTTTGATGGAACTACGAGTACCCATCGCCGCCAAACCTGGAAGATGGCACAAGCAGCAATCCATGTCGCACACGAGCAAGGGGTTAAAGCTCCTGCAATTCTTGCGGTTTGGCATAGTTCGACCAAAGAGAACCCTTGGGGGCGAGCAAAGGATTTAGCTCCAGAAAAGTTCTTCACCGATGGCGCATATGTAGATCCACGATGGGCGATCAAGGATCCATCAATCGTCCTACACTCAGATAAGTATCTACAACAAATCTTTGAAGAGATTGTTCCTGCGATTCATGGTGCGCACTCCCCCGAAAAAACCGCAGTAATTGGCTCAAGTATGGGTGGTTTAGCGACTCTGTACGCAGCGATTCAGCATCCAGATAAGTTCTCAACAGCACTGGCTTTATCGCCGCATTGGATTATTAGTGATGAGAACTTTGCACGATCAATGGTTGAAGCGCTTCCGTTAACACACAAAATTTGGATGAGTCGTGGAGATAAGGGTCTAGACAAGGAATATCCACCGCTTCAGAACTTTGTGGATGCGTTGATGCGTAAACGTGGCTTTACAAATAACTTTGAAAGTAAGGTTTATAAGCGCAGCGGCCATAATGAAAGATCATGGGCTAAGTACTTACAAGAGCCGCTACGTTTTTGGCTTAGCGCGTAACTTCCCAAATTGCTTGTGTTGCTTCCTTTGATTTAACTGCAAACTTAGAACCAGTAACCGATTTGCCGTAAAGCGTTTTTGTAACGCTCAACCCCACAGTAGATAGATCTAACTTTGCGTTGACACCTTTTCGGGAGACAAAAACGACAATCGATTGCTCCTGTGATTCACGAATATAGAGAATGAAATCCTTTTCAGTTGCTAGCCAACGTAGGCCACCATTGATCAAAGCATCATTACTCTTGCGGATTGCGATTAGTTCTCGCACCTGCTCCATAAAGTCGTGATCCCACTGTGAACGATCTTCCCAGTTAATGGTGCGGCGACCATCTTCTCCCCACGAACCTTCAAGACCGATTTCATCTCCGGCAAAGATTGATGGCACACCTGGATAAGTAAGAACCATGGTCATTGCAGATAGATGAGATGGGACATCGCCCTTAACTACCGTGCGAAAACGTGCTGTGTCATGGCTATCTAGAAGCACCATGCTGGCTGTGACGCTTCGCCACGGCACCGAAGCGTTGAACTGCTTCATGCTGTTAACAAGCTGTTGACCAGATATCTGTGGCATTGCAAATGGCAGACCTTGAAAGCCTCCGCCGATCTCTGAGTTGCGGTTGAGCCAGTTCCATACAGGGCGCATAAAACCTTGATAATTCATCGCTCCATGCCAACCAAGACCATTGAGATCACTTGCAACAAAATCACCATTTTCAGCAACTAACCAGGCATCTGGATTGGTTTCATCCATCGCCTGACGAATCCCATGCATTACATCATCATGTAAATCATCTGCACCTAAGCGACCTGTCATATTTCCAACATCAATGCGCCAACCCGACATTCCGTATGCAGGCGAGATCCACTTACGAACAATTGAGTTCTTGCCTTTGTACATCTCATTTTTCAACGCAGTGGAGTTGAAGTTGAGCTTTGGAAGCGAGGCCAATCCCCACCAACCCACGTACCCATGCTTCACTGATTTATCCCAGTAAAAGTAGGTTCTCTCTTTTGCAGTCTTGCTCTTCTTGGCTTTTGCAAGCCATGGGTGACCAGCTCCGCAGTGATTAGAGGTTAGATCTCCCATAATTCGAATGCCGTACTTATTTGCTTTCTTTACAAGTGAAAAGAGCGCTTTGTTACCACCAAGAATTGGGTCAACTTCGGTAAAGCTACTTGCGTCATAGCGATGGTTAGAACGCGATGGAAAAAATGGAGTGAAGTAGATTCCCGTTACTCCCAAATCGCGAATGTGATCGAGATGCTCTTCAACGCCCGGAATATCTCCGCCATAGAGCTCGCTGCTGGTGAACTCGCCACGGCCGCGTGGAAGTTCATTCCAATCGCGGGGATGTGCCCAATCCGGAACAGGGTAGGTATTGGCAGATTTAGCAAAACGATCAGGGAAGATCTGATAAAACACAGATG
>JBJONC010000032.1:0-6501 GCA_046052005.1 Actinomycetota bacterium | reverse complement strand
ACCCTTGCCTACTTTTCGGGGGTTGGATTCGCTGTGGGTTCAGGAACCTTGGTATCTCCATCCTCATTTAGATTGAACAAAATCCCTGCGATGCCTTTATTAGGCGCACTTCCTGAAGACAAATCAATGATTTCTTTGATTGGAATTCTCTTTATTGTTGCGGCGGGTGCATTGCTTGCAACTTGGACAATTGCATTAAATCAAAGAGTTCTGGTTCAAAGTTTCATTGTTGCGGTTCTATTGGCGGCTTTTGTTGGATATTCAGGAAGTGGCGCACTCATTACCGATGCAATGTCCGCTGTCGGAGTCTCACCGTGGAAGTTCACATTGGCTATTGCCACTGAACTCGGTGTGGGAGCTCTGCTCGCACTTTATCTACCGAGACTTATTAAGCGATGAATAAGCCAATCCGCAGAGCGCTCATCAGCGTCTACGACAAAGATCGATTGATCGAAGTTGGTACCGCACTTCACAGTGCAGGGATCGAATTACTATCGACGGGCTCAACTGCAACCGCTTTAGCTGCGGCGGGAGTTCCAGTTATTGAAGTAAGTACGTACACGGGATTTCCAGAAATTATGAATGGCCGAGTGAAGACACTTCATCCACGAATTCACGCTGGAATCTTGGCCGATCAAAACAATCACGATCATCTATCTGCAATTGCTGATTTGGATATCTCGCCCTTTGATTTAGTAATAATCAATCTTTACCCATTCGCGCAAACAGTTGCCGCGGGTGCAAGTTTTGAAGAGAGCATCGAGCAGATTGATATCGGTGGTCCTTCGATGCTTCGCGGCGCCGCAAAAAACCACAGCTCAGTCGCGGTGATTTCAAACCCTTCACAATATGACCGATTACTAGCAGCGGTTTCAGTTGGGGGATTTACGCAGGATGAACGACGTCAATTAGCGCTCGAAGCTTTTCGCGGCACCGCTGAATACGATCTTGCGATCGCTACGTGGCTTGGATCATCAGCTTCACATGAACTACCGGATTGGTTTGGACATATCTGGAACCGTAAGAGTTCACTTCGGTACGGTGAAAATCCACATCAAGATGCCGCGATTTATTCGGGATCAGATTCAGGTGTGGTTAATGCACAACAGTTACATGGAAAAGAGATGTCTTTCAATAATTACACCGATGCAGATGCTGCTTGGCGCGCTGTAAGAGATCATCGTGATCCGGCAGTTGCCATCATGAAACATGCCAATCCATGTGGAATCGCTGTGTGTGCCTTAGGTGTTGCAGTTGCTTACCAACATGCACATGAATGTGATCCAGTATCTGCTTTCGGCGGGGTCGTTGCCGCCAATAGAAAAGTAGATCTAGCGATGGCAGAGCCACTGTCAAAGGTCTTTACTGAAGTTTTGATTGCACCTGATTACGATGAAGATGCACTAGAGCTATTGATGAAAAAGCCTTCAATCCGTATTTTGAAAGTTGAAGTAACGCCACTTGATAGATTCGAACTTCGTCCAGTGTCAGGCGGAACCTTGTTGCAAGAAAGCGATTTAATCAATGCAGAAGGCGATTCGCCCGCGAATTGGAAACAGGTTTGCGGTCCACAGGTGGATGAGCAAACCAAGAAGGATCTTGAGTTTGCCTGGAGAAGTGTTCGCGCAGTTAAGAGCAATGCGATCATCCTTGCTTCAATGACCGCATCTGTCGGAATTGGAATGGGCCAAGTAAGCCGGGTTGATTCCGCACGTTTAGCTGTTTCCCGTGCAGGAGATCGCGCTAATGGATCGGTTGCAGCAAGCGATGCATTTTTCCCATTTGCGGATGGCCTTCAGATTCTGATCGATGCGGGTATCACTGCGGTGGTTCAACCTGGTGGAAGCGTGCGTGATGAAGAGGTAATTGCAGCGGCACAATCGGCCGGAATCGCAATGTTTTTTACTAATACGCGACATTTCTCGCACGCCTAAGTTAATCGGTAGGCTTGAGGCATGAGCGCACAGATATTAGATGGCAAGGCGGTTGCTTCAGCACTTAAAGCCGAATTAGCTAATCGTGTATCTGCACTCAAGGCGCAAGGAATCACACCTGGACTTGGAACTATCTTGGTCGGCGATGATCCTGGATCCCTTTCATATGTAGGCGGAAAGCACCGTGATTGCCAAGAGGTTGGAATCAATTCGATACGAATTGATCTTCCACAAAGTGCAACTCAAAAAGATGTAATGGCTGCAATTGCAGATCTCAACGCATCGAAAGAGTGCACTGGTTACATTGTTCAACTTCCACTACCTAACGGAATCAATACGCAGGCGGTTCTCGAAGCGATTGATCCAGCTAAAGATGCAGATGGTTTGCACCCGCTGAACTTAGGTCGACTTGTTTCTGGGTATGAGGCTCCACTGCCATGTACTCCTCGCGCAATTGTTGCGCTGTTGGATCACTACAAAATTTCAACTAAGGGTGCTGATGTAACTGTGATTGGCCGAGGACTAACTGTTGGTCGCCCCCTTGGTTTATTGCTCACGCGCAAACAAGAAAATGCGACAGTGACATTGACGCACACAGGTACAAAGGATTTAGCGAAGCACACAAGAAATGCTGACATTGTTGTTGCAGCTATCGGGCAATCACATTTCCTAAAAGCTGAAATGATTAAAGAAGGCGCAGTGGTTATCGATGTCGGAATTTCCAGAACCGCCGATGGTTTAGATGGAGATGTTTGCCCCGGTGTCTATGAGAAGGCTTCCTACGTTTCTCCAATGCCTGGGGGAGTCGGCCCAATGACTCGTGCAATGCTGCTTACCAATGTGGTTGATGCATGCAGCTAAATAATCGCTTGCTCACTCTGTTGAGTTATGGATTTGTCCTGACCGGTGTGGTTTTGGGGGTTCTAGGCTTTGTGCGAGCAGGATCACTCTTTATCGCTCTGGGAACCGCTGGCGTAGCTCTCAAATCGCGAGATTTCCGTCGCATTGAGTTTTATCTTCCGCTTGCAATAGCGGTGGCGCTTTTTGCGCTGGCTATAGCCCTTCCTCGCGGACGGTAGAGTTTCCCTATTCGCAATCAGCCATGAATGGAGTCACGATGGGTGGCAAAGTCACAGTAGTCGGTGCAGGTTTCTACGGTTCAACAACAGCTCTTCGTTTAGCTGAATATGATGTTTTTGATACCGTCGTTTTAACTGACATCCTTGAAGGTAAGTCAGAAGGCTTGGCTTTGGATATGAATCAGTCTCGATCAATTGAAGGTTTTGAGACCAAGATCGTCGGAGCAACAACAACTCCAGAAGGTGCTGGCTACGAAGCAACAGCTAACTCAGATGTTGTTGTCATTACAGCCGGACTTCCACGCAAGCCCGGAATGAGCCGTATGGATCTCATCGGAGTTAATGCTGGAATCGTTCGAGGCGTTGCTGAAAACATCGCGAAGCATTCACCAAATGCAGTGATCATCGTGGTTTCAAACCCGCTTGATGAGATGACCGCTTTGGCGCAGATTGCAACTAACTTTCCAAAGAATCGCGTAATGGGTCAGGCAGGAATGCTAGACACCGCTCGTTTCACAAACTTTGTCGCTGAAAAGCTAGGCGTAAAGGTTGCATCAGTAAAGACGCTGACACTTGGTTCACACGGAGACACAATGGTTCCAGTCCCAAGTCGTTGCACAGTTGATGGCAAGCCACTGAGCGATCTACTCTCACAAGAAGAGATTGCTGATCTAGTAGATCGCACACGCAATGGCGGAGCTGAAGTTGTTGCTCTTCTGAAGACAGGTTCTGCTTACTACGCACCATCTGCAGCTGCAGCTCGTATGGCCAAGGCTGTCATTGAAGATTCAGGCGCTGTAATGCCTGTATGTGCATGGGTTGATGGCGAGTACGGAATTTCTGGTGTCTACCTTGGCGTTGAAGCTGAGATCGGTCGCACCGGTGTAAAGAAGGTTGTAGAAGGCGCATTGACCGACACTGAAGTTGCAGCCCTTAAGGAAGCAGCTGAAGCGGTTCGTGCAAAGCAAGCAGATGTCCAAACTCTCTAAGAAAACACTTTAATAGGCGCACACTAAGAAAGAGGAAACAATGAGCAAGATCAAAGTAACGGGCACAGTCGTCGAACTAGATGGCGATGAAATGACACGCATCATGTGGCAGTTCATCAAGGATTCATTGATCCTGCCTTACTTAGATGTGAACCTTGAGTACTACGACCTCGGCATGGAGCACCGCGATGCAACTGATGATCAAGTAACTATTGACTCAGCTCGTGCGATCCAAAAGCATGGCGTTGGTATTAAGTGCGCAACCATCACTCCAGATGAAGCACGTGTTGAAGAGTTCGGCCTCAAGAAGATGTGGAAGTCTCCTAACGGAACAATCCGTAACATCCTCGGTGGCGTTATTTTCCGTGAGCCAATCATCATCAGCAATGTCCCACGCTTGGTTCCTCACTGGACTCAACCAATCGTTATTGGCCGTCACGCATTTGGTGATCAGTACCGCGCAACAGATTTCAAGGTTCCTGGTCCAGGAAAGCTCACAATCTCATTTGTTCCAGAAGATGGAAGCGCACCAATTACTTCAGAGGTTTACAACTTCGAGTCTTCAGGTGTGGCGATGGCGATGTACAACGTCGATGATTCAATCCGCGACTTTGCACGCGCTTCATTGAACTATGGATTGCTTCGTAAGTTCCCGGTTTACCTTTCAACAAAGAACACAATTCTTAAGGCATACGATGGTCGCTTCAAGGATATCTTTGAAGAGATCTACCAGGCAGAGTTCAAGACACAATTTGATGCTGCAGGTATTTGGTACGAGCACCGCTTGATCGATGACATGGTTGCTATGTCATTGCGCATGGAAGGCGGATATGTCTGGGCATGTAAGAACTACGACGGCGATGTTCAATCAGACACCGTTGCTCAGGGTTACGGCTCACTTGGTTTGATGACATCTGTTTTGATGACACCAGATGGAAAGATCTGTGAGTCAGAGGCTGCACACGGAACAGTGACACGTCACTACCGTGATCACCAGGCGGGCAAGGAGACTTCAACAAATCCAATCGCTTCAATCTTTGCGTGGACTCAAGGTCTTGCACACCGTGCAAAGCTTGATAACAATGCAGAGCTTGCAAAGTTCTGTGCAACTCTTGAGCGCGTATGTATCGAAACAGTTGAGCAGGGCAAGATGACTAAGGATCTTGCATTGCTTATCTCAAAGGATGCGCCGTACCAAACAACACAGCAGTTCTTGAACTCAATTGATGAGAACCTCAAGAAGGCAATGGCGTAAAGCTTTAAATAAGTAATAAAAAACCCGCGGTAGCCAATGGCAACCGCGGGTTTTTTATTTAATTCGTATTAGATGCGTTCACCTGTTGTTGAGTTGAATAGGTGAACCGCGCCCTTTACGGCCTCAACAGTGATTGTCTCGCCTGGCTTTGGAGGGTTCTTTGGATCCCAGCGAACAATTACTTGTGCGCCTTCATCAGTTGCATTTGCGAACTTAACATTGGAATCAGCTGGCTTTCCGTAAACAAAAGCATCTGAACCAAGCTCTTCAACAACTTCAACGAGAACGTGGAAGCCCTTTGATGATGGTGTGAAGCCTTCTGGGCGAACACCAACAGTTACTGATGAACCAGCCGCTGCAGGAACATCAATTGATAGATCGCCAAGCTTTGCCTTGCCACCCTCAACTGGTGCGATGAGAAGGTTCATAGCTGGTGAGCCAATGAAGCCTGCAACGAAAGCGTTTGCTGGGTTGTCATAAAGGTTACGAGGAGTATCAACTTGCTGTAGCAAGCCATCCTTCAATACTGCAACGCGATCGCCCATAGTCATAGCTTCAACCTGGTCGTGAGTTACATAAACAGTTGTAATTCCTAGACGACGCTGCAATGCAGCGATCTGTGTACGAGTTGCTACACGCAACTTCGCATCAAGGTTAGATAGTGGTTCATCCATAAGGAATACCTGTGGCTCGCGAACAATTGCGCGACCCATTGCAACACGTTGACGCTGTCCACCTGAAAGAGCCTTTGGCTTGCGCTCTAGGTATGGCTCGAGGTCAAGCAACTTCGCTGCTTCTAGAACACGACGATCGCGCTCTTCCTTTGGAGTTCCTGCGATCTTTAGTGCGAAGCCCATGTTCTCTGCAACTGTCATGTGTGGATACAGCGCATAAGACTGGAACACCATCGCGATATCGCGATCCTTTGGTGCAACATGAGTTACATCGCGATCGCCAATAAGAATTCGGCCACCATCGATCTCTTCCAGTCCTGCCAACATTCGAAGTGATGTTGACTTACCGCAACCTGAAGGACCAACAAGAACTAGAAACTCGCCATCATTAACGGTGAGGTTTAGCTTGTCGACCGCAGGTGAAGTTGTTCCTGGGTAGATACGTGATGCGCCATCAAAAACTACTGATGCCATGAGATTGCTCTCCTTCTCCGGGCAGGTACGTGCCCGACGGTCCGAGGATGAAGGTGATGGCCGGTTGGCCAACGGTGGAAGATTACGCGTAAACCC
>JBJONC010000031.1:0-6727 GCA_046052005.1 Actinomycetota bacterium | reverse complement strand
GTTGTTAACTTCTCTTGTGCATCCTTGATGGAATGTCCGGCTGCTGCCTCTTCATTTAAGTAACTCTTCACCGCGTCCACGATTTCGCGACGGCCGCCATAACTAATTGCGACATTTACTTCGACGCCATCATTTCGGATGGGCTTGAGTGAACTGAGTTTTTCTTCAAGCCATGGCGGCAAGAGATCAAGTGCGCCTACCGCTTTGATATTCCAACGACCGGTGGCAGCTAACTCATCAACGGTGTTGCCGATGATCTTCAGCAGCTCATCGATCTCTTCTTGGGATCGCTTGAAGTTATCTGTCGATAAGAGCCACAGAGTCACAACCTTGACCTGAGCATCATCACACCACCCCAAGAAATCAATAATCTTGCTTGCACCAGCTTTGTGGCCGTGGGGATCATTGTTAGTTGGGTTTGATTTTGCCCAGCGACGATTTCCATCGAGAATCACACCAACGTGGTGTGGTGTCTTTGAAAAATCTAAGGATCGAACTAAACGCCACTCGTATAGTGGGTAGATCAAAGATTTAATGACTTTACGAATACTGTCGAACAACTCTGCGCTCCGCAGCGATAGATGCGATCGGAAGGGTTCCGGCCAGGATCAGCCAAATGATCTTCTTCATTGGCCATTGGGCTTTTACGGAGAATTGAATGGCGACCAGTACATATAGGGCGTAGACCCAGCCATGGACAAATGGAATCCAGGCAACGGCATCTTTCCACTCTTGATTGTTCAATAGATACGCCACTGGCAGATCAACAAACCACAATAGAAGAGACATTACTCCGGCTACTAGCGCCATAACTCGGTACCGCTTGATTGCTCCGCTCATGGGGTAACTCTACGGCGATAGAAGGGTAGATACAGCACAACGCCGGCCATAAGCCACCAAATGACTACATAAGAAAGGTGCTGCCAGTAGAAGCCAGGGATTTTTGGGTTGAGCTTTTCTTCAGTAACGCGAGAGCGCTCGAGCGCACCTTCACGCGTCGATTCAGATCGGGCCAAAATGTAGCCATCGTATAAATCAAGATCGGTCAGCCCAACAATTACTGCACTATCTAGTCGTGAAATAACTCCCGGCGTATTTTCTGCACGATCTGCAAACTGACTAGCAACTAGAACTCCAGTAATTTCAATATCCATTGATTGTTGAATATCAGGGTTGAGCAAACGTTCAGACCATAAACCTCGTACTACCAAGATTGCAGATCGCTCATCTACTTGGGCAAGCGCAACTTCCCAATCTGCAACTACTCCATCGCCATCATCTTGATTAGGTGCTCTGAAATTGGCGATGTACTTTCCGGTTAAAGAAACCGTTCTATTGAATGCCTGTGCACCAAGAGCTTCACGAGGTGTTGCAACAGATTGCAGTGGAACCTCATTGGTATCAATTGTTCGTGCGACCTTCACACTTGCTTTCAAATCGGCGGCACGTTGCAGCTGCCAAAAACCTAATCCGACAAACAGTGCAGCGATCGCAATAATCGCTACAGCTTGAAAAAACTTGGTCGCGAAATTATTCGGCTGTGTCATCGCTTCGATCTATGCCCATGAAGCGCTTATAAAAACTGCGCAACAAAAAGACAACGGCGATAAGCAAGATTCCGACTGTTAGCGAGCCGGCAGATCCCATGAAGATTTCTTCTTGTTCCATGTCATAATCATGTCATGCAATCACCAGAGCCGTTCGACTATGAAGCGCGATATGGCGCAACTAAAAGCGCTAAGTGGCCTGCAGTGGCGATCGTTGTTGCGATTCTGGGAATTGGCTGGCTTATGTGGACCGCGCTGTATCACTCCAATCCGCCACTACGTTCTCAGCTCGTCTCATTTACTATCCCAAGCGATCGCGAAGCTTCGGTCCGGTACTTCATCGAGCGAACCGATAGCCAAAAAGCAGTGGTGTGCACCCTGATCGCCCGTGACTTTGATAAAAATATTGTGGGACAGATTGATGAAGAAATCCCTGCCGGTAAATCCAAGGTTGAACTGGTCACCCTTGTTCCTACGCGTAGCGAAGCGGTTAATGCTGATGTATCCAGTTGTCGCCTCAAGTAAATAGCCAGTACCGTTACGCCTTATGACACAGACATGGTTAACCCAAGAAGCCGCTGATCGCCTGCGCGCTGAACTTGAGCAACTAGAAGGCCCAGGTCGCAAAGATGTCACAGCAAAGATTGAAGCTGCACGCGCCGAAGGTGACTTAAAGGAAAATGGCGGTTACCACGCAGCTCGTGATGAGCAGGGAAAGATGGAAGCGCGTATTCGCCAACTGAAGCAAATGTTGGAGAACGCTCACATCGGAACTCCACCAGCGAGTGCTGATGGCAAGGTTGGCGCAGGAATGGTTGTTACCGCGATTATCGCTGGCGATGAGATGAAGTTCTTGATCGGTTCACGTGAAATCTCTTCAGGTGATCTCGATGTCTATAGCGAGAAGTCACCGTTAGGTGCAGCAGTTCTTGGCCAAGATATTGGCGCGAAGGTTTCCTACACAGCACCTAACGGTCGCGAAATCTCTGTAGAGATTGTTGCCGCCGAGTTTTACGCCTAACTAATTAATTAGTTTGAGTAGTTTTTGTATTTACGAATACTCAACGGAATAAAGATCACCATCAACACAACCATGTAGAGCAGTGATGTCTCTAGTGGGTGCTGACTTGGCCATGAGTTAGCTGTTGCACCAAACTCATTCTTGAGACCAAAGAGCTGACGGCAAGCGGCCACCATAGTTGAGACTGGGTTCCATTCAGCAAAGTACTGCAACGCTCTTGGCATTCCCGTAGTCGGAGCGAAAGCGTTAGATAAGAAGGTCAGCGGGAAGGTAACCAAGAAACCAACGCTTTGAACGGTACGTGCCTCTTTGACTGACAGGCCAACCAAAATTCCGATCCATGACAAGGCGTAACCAAACATGAAGAGGAACAAGAAAGCCAAAGTAGTTTGGAAGATTCCAGATGTTGGACGCCAGCCCACTGCAAATCCAGCAAGTGCCATAACAACTAACACCAAGATATTGAGAAGAGCATCTCCAAAGGTGCGACCAAAGATAACCGCGCCGCGTGAAATTGGAAGAGATCTAAAGCGATCGATCAAACCCTTCTTCATATCTTCAGCTAAACCAATTGCCGTTGATGCCAAGGTAAATGCCACGGTCTGCACAAAGATTCCAGGCATCAAGAGCTGTACATATCCACCAGGTTGACCTGTATCAATCGATCCACCAAAAACATAGCGGAACAAGAGAACAAACATCACCGGCTGAATTGTTGAGAAAACAAGTAGCTCTGGAACACGTGCTAATTGAAGAAGCTGACGCTTGGTGATGACCATTGCATCGTTAATTGCATTTTTCACTTCTTGCCGCCTTTCTTCTTCTTAGCCACTGGTTCTTCTACCGTTTCCTCGGCGACGTGACCTGTTAAGGATAGAAACACATCGTCAAGCGATGGTCGCTTTAAACCAATATCGAGTGGATGGATCTTCGCATCATCCATTGCACGTAATGCATCCATTAAATCCTTTGATCCATGAAGTACAGGTGCGCTAACTGTTCGATGATCCACATGTGTTGCGTGACCACTGATCTTCGCAACAATCTCCTTTGTGGTTGCAAGATCTGCTGGTTCAACGGTGATTTCTAAACGCTCTCCACCAACCTGCTTTTTCAATGCATCTGATGTTCCGCGAGCGATAACTGTTCCGCGATCAATAACCGCGATTTCGTCGGCTAATTGATCTGCTTCTTCCAAGTACTGAGTTGTTAAAAGCAAGGTAACTCCGCCCTTAACAAGCTCCTGGATTACCTGCCACATATCCTGACGACCACGTGGATCCAAACCAGTTGTTGGCTCATCCAAAAAGAGAATCTTTGGCTTAACAATTAACGATGCTGCTAAATCAAGGCGACGTCGCATTCCACCTGAATAAGTCTTGATAGGGCGACGTGCAGCTTCAGTTAAATCAAAACGTTCCAGTAATTCATTGGCGCGATCAATCGAGCTCTGGCGACCTAGGTGATACAAACGACCAAACATCACCAAGTTATCCCAGCCCGTCAATGTCTCATCAACAGCTGCATACTGACCTGATAAACCAATTTGCTCACGAACTTTGTCTGGATGCTTAATGACATCAATACCTGCAACAGTTGCTGATCCAGAGTCTGGCTTTAAGAGCGTTGCGAGAATTCTCACAGTGGTTGTCTTGCCTGCACCGTTAGGCCCAAGTACGCCTAAAACAGTGCCTTCTTCGACATCTAATGACAAATCATTGAGTGCTTTGACCTCGCCATTGCGATAGGTCTTTACTAAGTGTTCGGCTATAACTGATTTCACAGAGTAACCTTACCTTTATGTCTAATGAGAAGCACGTAACTGAAGGTACAAATCAACTAACTCACAAAGAAATCATGGTGATTCTGGGTGGGTTAATGATGGGAATGTTCCTAGCCGCCCTTGATCAAACTATTGTTTCAACCGCGCTCAAGAGCATCGTTGAAGAGTTCGATGGTTTGAATCACTACACCTGGGTTGTTACTGCATATTTATTGACCTCGACAGCTTCAACTCCGCTGTACGGAAAGATTTCAGATATCTATGGGCGACGAGTTGTTTTCCAATTCGCAATCGTTGTTTTCTTAGTTGGTTCATTTCTTGCTGGTGCTTCACAAAACATGGAGCAGTTGATTGCAACTCGTGCACTACAAGGATTAGGCGCCGGCGGATTAATGGCACTTACATTTGTGATCATCGGTGACATCGTTTCTCCCCGTGAACGTGGGCGTTATCAAGGCTATTTTGGCGCCGTCTGGGGCTTGTCCTCTGTAGCAGGCCCTCTGCTGGGTGGCTTTTTCTCTGACCACGCCCAGATCTTGGGAGTTGCGGGTTGGCGTTGGATTTTCTACATCAACATTCCATTTGGAATCGCAGCGCTTGTAATTACCTCAGCGGTACTTCACCTGCCAAAGGTAAAGCGTGAACACTCAATCGATTATCTGGGTGCATTCTTGATGGTTTCAGCGGTGACTCTTGTTCTGCTCTCACTTGCTGTTTATGGCCCACAAAATGGTTGGGGCGATTCACGCACCATTACCTACCTAATTGTTGGAATCATTCTTACCGTTTTGTTCCTGATCTGGGAAAAGCGCGCAAAGGAACCAATTCTTCCTTTGCATCTATTTAAGAACCACACCTTCTCTCTTACCTCATTGCTCGGAGCGGTAATCGGCGCTGGAATGTTCGGCGCAATCGTGATGTTGCCGCTCTATCTTCAGGTCGTAAAGGGAGACTCCGCAACCTCTGCTGGACTTAAGTTGATTCCATTAATGCTCGGAATTGTTTCAGCATCGATCATTTCAGGAAAACTTATTTCAAAGCATGGTCATTACAAGCGTTTCCCGATCATGGGAACAGCGCTTATGACTGTTGGTATTTTGATGATGACTCGTTTAGAGATCGATACGCCATTTTGGCAGATCGCAATCTTTGCAATCTTTGTCGGTGCCGGTCTTGGTCTTTCAATGCAGACAATTGTTATCGCACTTCAAAACTCAGTTGATTTCAAGGATATGGGTGTTGCTACAAGCTCAAACACTTTCTTCCGCTCATTAGGTTCGGTCTTCGGTACAGCGATCTTCGGAAGTATTTTGACCAATCGCGTTGGACATTACCTAGAGAGCAACTTTGCTGAGCTTGCAACCACTAATCCCGCAGCACTTCAAGGCTTTGATATGTCAAAGCTCGAAGGAATTAGTGAGAACACCGCCGTTTTGAAGAGCCTTCCACTAGAGATTCAAGCGACAGCGCTGAATGCATTTGTGGACTCATTCCATGTTGTTTTCATTGCGGCAGCGCCAATCACTGCGATTGGCTTCTTGTTAGCGCTCAAGCTTCGTGAGACACCTCTGCGTACTAATAAAGAGTATGCAGCTGCTCGTGATGAGGCTGCAGGAGAGTCACTGGGTTGATCCGTTCGCCATTTAGAGATCTTCCGCGTGAAGTTTCCATCCTTATCGCTGCATCATTCTTTGTAGCAGTTGGCTTTGGAATTGTGATGCCAGCAATTCCGGTCTTTGCCAAATCATTTGGTGTAAACAATGCCGCGATTGGTCTAATGGTTTCAGCCTTTGCAATTACCCGTTTTGCATCTGGTCTTATCTCAGGAACCATGGTCGATAAGTTTGGTGAAAGAAAAGTCTTTTCCACCGGCGTATTCATGGTCTCAATCTTTACCTTTCTTGCAGGTGTAGCTCAAAGCTACGAGCAGTTGTTGTTCTTTAGAGCAGCTGGTGGACTTGGCTCATCAATGTTTTCCGTTGCAGCAAGTTCAGTTATTTTGCGATCTGTCAGTGATGATCAACGTGGTCACGCCCAATCGGTGTATCAAGGTTCATTTATTGTGGGTGGAATGGCAGGCCCTGCAATCGGTGGTTTGCTCTCAGTTATCTCTTTGCGTGCTCCATTCTTTGTCTACTCGGTTCTACTAATGTGTTCAGGAATCGTTGCGCTCTTTTTCCTTAAGGGAGATTCGATCGGCGCAAAGGTGAAGAACAGCTCAGCCGAACCTGCGACAACAATTCGTGAAGCGCTTGCGATGCCTCCTTACCGAATCGCACTTGTCTTGGCATTTATCGGCACTTGGGTTTTCTTTGGAATGCGCGCATCAATCCTTCCGGTATTCGTCACAGAAGAATTAAATTCAACAACCGCCGT
>JBJONC010000030.1:0-7411 GCA_046052005.1 Actinomycetota bacterium | reverse complement strand
GATTCAAATGTCTGCACCAAGATTGTCCGCACCGCTGGAGTCACAAGCGATGATGTTGCACTTGAAATCGGACCAGGACTTGGTTCATTAACCCTTGCGATGCTCGAAGCTGCAAAATCAGTAATTGCAGTTGAAATCGATCCTCGACTTGCACAGCAATTACCGCTGACAGTGGCGGAACACTTTGAACATCCAGAAAACCTGACCGTTATCAATAAGGATGCTCTTGCGGTTCATGATCTTCCAGTTGCCCCAACTGTTTTGGTTGCAAACCTGCCATACAACGTTTCAGTACCGGTGTTGCTACATCTTCTGGAAAAGTTTCCAAGTATTCGCACCGGCGTAGTTATGGTTCAAGCAGAGGTTGCAGATCGCTTGGCGGCAAAACCTGGTGGCAAAGAGTATGGAATCCCAAGTGTTAAAGCTGCGTGGTGGGCAGATGTGAAAAATGTAGGAACGGTCTCACGTTCTATTTTTTGGCCAGCACCTAATGTTGATTCAAAGTTAGTTGGCTTTACCCGCAGAGAAACCGCCGGCAGCGAAGAGATGCGGGAAAAGGTTTTCACAATCATTGATGCCGCCTTTGCACAGCGCCGAAAGATGCTCAGATCAGCACTTTCTAGCCTCTATGGCTCTTCATCTGCGGCAGAAGAGATCCTGATTAAAGCTGGCATCGATCCAACCTTGCGAGGCGAGGCTTTGGAGGTTAAATCTTTTTGCCAGATCGCTGCCGTTGCACCTGACATTTTCTAATAGCAGTTATAGGGTCACCGCATGCCTGTAAAGAGTGTGACCGTGCGCGTACCTGCAAAGGTCAACCTGCAGCTTTCAGTTGGCCCAAAAGAGGCCGATGGTTACCACAATCTGGTTTCAGTCTTTCAAGCAATTTCAATTTTTGATGATGTGACGATCAAACTATCTGAACCAGGTGCAGGTTTAACGATCTCTATTTCGGGAGATCAGACCCACGGAGTTCCGGCAGATGCAAATAACTTAGCGGCAAAAGCGGTCGCGTTAATTTCCAAGGAGTATGACTTAACTGTCGATGCTCATATTGAGATTAAGAAATCAATTCCGGTTGCTGGAGGAATGGCGGGCGGCAGCGCAGATGCAGCAGCAACAATTGTTGGAATCGATTACTTGTATTCATTAGGAATGACCCGCGAAGACATGGTTGAAATCGCCGCACAATTAGGCAGCGATGTTCCATTCATGTTGAGCGGCGGAACCGCAATTGGTCGTGGACATGGCGATCAATTAACCGCAGCACTTTCAAGAGGTACCTATCACTGGGTACTTGCACTTTCTACAGTTGGTTTATCAACGCCGGCGGTTTACGCCGAATGTGATCGCTTGCGCGCAGAACTTGAAATTGTTGAACCACAAAACAATGAGGCGTTAATGCAGGCATTGCTCGCAGCTGATGCAGCTGCGGTTGGTGGCGCACTAGTAAATGACCTTCAAGCCGCTGCCTGTTCATTGCGACCAGCGCTTCGATTAGTTTTAGATGTTGGCCAGGAGTACGGCGCACTTGGTGCGATCGTTTCTGGATCTGGTCCCACAGTTGCCTTTTTAGTGGCAGATGAAGAGGCTGGCCTTGATTTAGCTGTCGCTCTGACCTCTAGCGGGGTAGTTGGCAGCGTTGCACGTGCCTATGGCCCTGTGGCTGGCGCAAAGGTCATCTCCTAAGTTCAATTCCTTATTGGCCTTTTCTGGCTCAATGGTCGTCAGCACCACCATTTATGAGGGAGAATATGCGTTCCGCCATTGTGTAGTGGCTAGCACATGGGCCTTTGAAGCCCAGGGTCCAGGATCGATACCTGGTGGCGGAGCCATCTAGGAAATCGAAGCAATAGACTTCACTCGTGACCGTACAAACCGTGATCCTCCTCGCCGCTGGTGAAGGCACACGTATGAAGTCGGCAACCCCCAAGGTTCTTCACAGTGTCGCTGGTCGTTCTCTTCTCGGCCATGTTGTTCACGCGGTATCTCAACTCAATCCCAGCGAGCTTCGTATCGTTGTTGGTTCAGGTCGCGAAGCGGTCGAAGCGCACATCGGACAGATCGCTCCACATGCAACAGCGGTCTTTCAGGAACAACGTAACGGCACTGGCCATGCGGCTCAGTTAGCGCTCGCAGGTAGTACGCCTAAAGGAACTGTTTTAATTTTGGCTGGCGATACACCAATGCTTACAGGTGATTCGTTGGCACAGTTTGTAGCCGCACATGCAGCTGGAAAATTTGCCGCATCGGTTTTAACTGCAGAACATCCAGAGCCAACTGGTTATGGCCGAATCATCCGCGATGCCAGCGATGAACTACTTCGTATTGTTGAAGAAAAAGATGCAACTGATGATGAAAAATTTATTTTTGAAATCAACAGTGGCGTATACGCCTTTGATGGCGAAAAACTAGCTGCATCAATAGGCAAGTTAACTAATGCAAATGCGCAGGGCGAACTTTACTTAACCGATGTAATTGGAATTCTTAAATCTGCAGGCGAATCAGTGGCAGCGATCATGATTGATGATTTCACCGAAACCCTTGGCGTTAACGATCGAGTGCAGTTGGCAGAAAGCGCAGCGATGCTTCGCGATCGCATCAATGAGCACTGGATGCGCGCAGGTGTGACGATTATTGATCCAACAACAACCTGGATTGATTCAACGGTTCAGATCTCTAATGATGTGACGATCCACCCAGGCTCAGCCTTGCTTGGTGCAACAAAGATAGCCACAGGTGCGGTTATTGGCCCACGCACTACTCTGACAGATTGCGTCATAAAAGAGGGCGCAGCGGTATTGGAATCTATTGCCACACAAACCGAAATTGGCGAAGGTGCAACCGTTGGTCCATTTACATATTTACGTGCCGGAACTCAATTAGGCGATGCATCAAAAGCTGGCGCATTTGTTGAAATGAAGAATGCAACAGTCGGAACTGGATCAAAGGTGCCACATCTTTCATATGTCGGTGATGCAACAATCGGCGAAGGCAGCAACATTGGTGCAGCAACAATCTTTGTTAATTACGATGGCGTTGAAAAGCACCACACAACAGTGGGAGATCATGTTCGAATTGGTAGCGACACGATGCTCGTGGCCCCTGTAACTATCGGAGATGGTGCATATACAGCTGCTGGTTCTGTCATTACTGAAGATGTACCGGCGGGCGCGATTGGTATTGGCCGAGCATTGCAAAAAAATGTTATAGGTTGGGTCCTGCGTAAGCGCCCAGGCACGAAATCGGCACAAGCAGCAGAGAAGAAGGGCTAGATACATGAGCGAGATCCGTTTATCTTCTGAAAAGAGATTGCGCCTATTTGCAGGCCGCGGATTTCCTGAACTAGCTGAAGAGGTCGCAACCGAACTTGGTATCCCTCTCACACCAATGTCTGCATATGACTTTGCAAATGGTGAAATTTTTGTTCGCTTTGAAGAATCAGTTCGTGGTTGCGATGCTTTCGTAATTCAGAGCCACACAAACCCTGTTAACAAGCAGATCATGGAACAACTCATCATGGTTGATGCTTTGAAGCGCGCATCGGCAAAGCGCATCACAGTGGTTACACCTTTTTATGGTTATGCACGACAAGATAAGAAGAGCCGCGGACGTGAGCCAATCACAGCTCGTTTGATGGCAGATCTTTTCAAGACCGCAGGTGCAGATCGCTTGATGTCAGTTGATCTTCACACCTCACAAATTCAAGGTTTCTTTGATGGTCCAGTGGATCACCTGTTCGCACTTCCAATGCTTGCAAACTATGTTGGCAGCAAGGTTGATCGCACCCGTTTAACAATCGTGTCACCTGACTCAGGTCGTGTGCGCGTTGCTGAGCGTTGGTCTGATCTCTTGGGTGGTTGCCCAATCGCATTCATTCACAAGACCCGTGATCCACGCATTCCTAATGAGTCTGTAACAGGTCGCGTTGTTGGTGATGTGGTTGGTCAAACATGTGTAGTTATCGATGACATGATCGATACCGCAGGCACAATCACAAAGGCAGTAGATGCTTTGTTTGAAGCTGGCGCAGCAGATGTAATCATCGCGGCAACTCATGCGGTATTCAGCGGTCCAGCGGTTGATCGCCTAAAGGCCAGCCGTGCATCAGAAGTTGTTATTACAAATACTCTTCCAATCTCTGAGGATCAGAAATTCGACAATCTAACTGTTCTCTCAATCGCTCCGCTTCTAGGCCGCGCAATTCGCGAGGTCTTTGAGGATGGATCTGTTACCAGCCTCTTCGACGGTCACTCGTAAGCGAGGATTTGGCGCTTTCTGCCTAATCTCATAGACTCCAACCATTCTGGCGAGGGTTTCATTCGGAACCGTTATCGACGGCAAGGTGTCTAACTCCTGTCAGATCTAATCGACAGGAGTTTTTTCATGGCAGAAGTAAAGATCGTCGGAACCACCCGTACTGAATTTGGTAAGGGCGCATCACGTCGCGCACGTCGCGATGGTTTAGTTCCAGCAGTTATCTATGGTCACGGAGAGAAGCCTCTTCACATCACTCTTAACGCTAAGGAAATCGGCGTTGCTCTTAAGCAATCAAACGTTCTTCTCGACATCACAATTGATGGCAAGAGCGAGCTGACACTTCCAAAGGTGATCGTTCGCGATCCACTCAAGCAGATCCTCGAGCACATCGACCTAGTTCTAGTTCGTCGTGGTGAGAAGGTTGTTGTTTCAGTTCCTGTTCACACAGTTGGTGAGCACGATCGTGACGGAATCCTTGAGCACGTCAACAACACAATCGAAGTTCGCGTAGATGCTTCATCTATCCCTAACTTCCTAGAGCTTGATATCCAGGGCCTTGCATCAGGTACTTCAAAGTACGCAGCTGATGTGAAGCTTCCAGCAGGTGTTGAACTTGATTCAGATCCAAAGATGATCGTTGTTCACTTGTCAGAGAAGTCAACAGCAGCAGCTGAAGAAACAGCAGCGCCAGCAGCAGATGCAACAGCAGCTGCTCCAGCAGCTGAATAAGCAATAAAAAGTAAGGCTTAACCCTTAGGGTTTGTTGTTATGACGTGGTTGGTAGTGGGACTGGGTAATCCAGGAGATCAATACGCTGCCACCCGTCATAACATCGGCCAGATGGTGATCGATGAACTCGCTCGACGCCATTCAGTAAAGTTTTCTTCACACAAATCCCGCACAGATATCGCAGCCTTCAAACTAGGCGTTGGTATTGATGCGCACTCTGTGATCATCGGTAAATCTAAGAGCTATATGAATGAAACCGGTGGACCGGTAAAATCTCTAGCTAATTTCTATTCTGTAGAACCCGAAAACATTATTGCGCTCCATGATGAGCTAGATATTCCATTTGCAGCGATTAGAACCAAGCTTGCCGGGGGAGACAACGGACATAATGGCTTGAAATCAATGACTTCAAGCTTTGGAACTCCTAATTACTATCGAATCCGTTTGGGTATTGGTCGTCCAATGGGACAGCAAGATCCTGCAGATTTTGTTTTGAAAGCCTTTTCAAAGGTTGAGCAAAAGGATTTAGCTGAATTTATTGATCGCGGTGCAGATGTAGTTGAGTCTTTAATTAGCAAGGGTCTTGAAGCAACACAATCTGCATTCAATAGTTAAATCAACCCGTATTACGTAGTCCCGCAGCAACACCATTGATTGTTAACAACAAAGCACGACGTAAGACTGGGTCTGCAGCCTCGCCGGCATCACGAACGCGCTTGAGCAGATTCACCTGCAGCAAGTGAATTGGTGAAAGGTATGCATCGCGTACCTGCAAGGTGCGCGCCAAGATCTCTTGATCGCCTAGCAAACTTGTCTTCTTTGTCAGAGTCAGAATTTCAGAGACCGTTAAATCAAACTCTGCTTGAATCTCATCAAGGAAGTGATGCAACTCTGCCGGAACAAGTGTTTCGACGTAACGCTTGGCAAGTGCCAGATCAGTCTTAGCTAAGGTCATTTCAACATTGCTAATAAAGGTTGTGAAGAAGTGCCACTCCTTGAGCATCTGCGCCAGTAGCGCCGAATGCCCAGCTTCGCGTGCCGCCTTCAAACCAGAGCCAACACCAAACCAGCCAGGCACGATCTGTCGTGATTGAGTCCAGCCAAATACCCACGGAATCGCGCGCAAAGAATCTAGACCGCCCGCTGCATCGGGACGACGCGAAGGACGTGAACCCAAGAAGAGATCGCCCAGCTGCTCAACCGGAGTTGAAGAGTAAAAGTAGGCGGGAAGATCAGGCTGCTGAATCAATGCGCGATATCGCGTAAATGAGGCATCGCTTACTAACTGCATGCAATCGCCCCACGCAGCAAGCTCTTCCTTACTTTGACGTGGTCCACGGTTAAGAATTGTCGCTTCTAGCGATGCAGCAAGGGTTAGCTCAACATTTTCACGAGCAAGTGATGCCAGCGCGTACTTGTCGCTAATGACTTCACCTTGCTCTGTCATCTTGATCTGACCGTCTACAGATCCCCAAGGAAGTGCGATCAACGCTTCATATGTTGGACCGCCACCGCGACCAACAGAGCCACCGCGACCATGGAACAAGCACAACTTCACACCATGCTTCATTGCAACATCGCGGAGGGAACGTTGAGCTCTGTGAATCTCCCACTGACTTGTTGCGATTCCTGCATCCTTATTGGAATCTGAATAACCGAGCATTACCTCTTGAACATCACCACGAAGAGTCACAACTGCGCGGTAAGCAGGATTGCTCAACAATTTTTCAAGGATCTCACCAGCGGCACGAAGCTCTGCAACAGTTTCAAGCAAAGGCGCAAAACCGATTCGAGCTTTCTTCTCCTTCAATGAAACTAAACCTGCCTGCTGTGCAATAACAACGGCAGCAACTAAATCATCTGCACCCTTTGTCATCGAAACAATATAGGTTTCAATTGCTTCAGGGCCAAAGCGATCTATCAAATCATTAATGGCAACAAAGGTATCTACCGTCTTTTTACCCAAGGCTTCTAGCTGTGAAGTATTAAAACGCACATCATCTGCAAGCAGCTGTGTCAGGATTTCAAACTTCTCATCATGTGACTTTTCAAGGTAGCTATCAATGCCAACGATCTGCTTTAAAACATTGTGGTGCGCATCTGAATGTTCACGAACATCCATAGTTGCGTGGTTAATTCCGAAGGCGGCGATAGTGCGGATGGTGCGCTCAAGTAAGCCTGTAGCGATTAATTCACCACGGTGTGCCAAAAGCGAATCACGCATAAGAACTAAGTCAGCAAGTAGCTCTGCAGTATTCGCATAATCACGGTTAGCCACATGTGGCGCACCCTTTGCGTGGCGATCGCGAGTAAATGCCAAGCGGTGAACGATCGCAGTTGCCTTTAAGCGGTATGGCTCTTCAGCGTTAAGACGTAAGAAACGAGGTTCAAACTCTGGAATATGCTTCAAATCCTTTTCAAC
>JBJONC010000029.1:0-7535 GCA_046052005.1 Actinomycetota bacterium | reverse complement strand
CCCGTCTAGAAGCAGATCCTGCACGCCTAGATTATCTACAGGAGCGTAAATCACAATTCAACGCGTTAGTAAAGAAGTTCGGTGGCACTCAAGGTGTTGAAGAGGAGATCCAATTACTTGCTCAGCGGTTTAAGAACTCATCAGATGCAATCGCCGACCTTGAAGGCGGAGATGCTCGATTGTTAGAGTTAGAAAAAGAGCTAACGCAGGTTAAGAAGAGCTTGTTGCTCGAAGCCAAGAAGGTGAGTGATACGCGCACCAAAGCGGCGGCGACACTTTCGCAATTGGTTACGCATGAAATTCAGCAACTTTCGATGCCACATTCCACATTTGTAGCAACAGTTGAAAGTGCAGATTACTCAGCGCCCAAAGAGTCTGATTTCTCATCTCATGGGTGTGATGAGATTTCAATGTTTATTCAAGGTCATAAAGATGCACCATTGGTGCCTTTAGCTAAAGGTGCATCAGGCGGAGAAATGTCTCGTGTGATGTTGGCGCTAGAGGTAGTGATTGCGTCAACACATCCAATAGGCACATATGTTTTTGATGAGGTCGATGCAGGCGTCGGCGGAAAGGCGGCGATTGAAGTTGGTCGCCGACTTCATTCACTTGCACAGCATGCACAAGTAATTGTCGTGACCCATCTACCTCAGGTTGCTGCATGGGCGGATTCACATTTTGTCGTTAGCAAGAACAATGATGGAACGGTCAGCCAAAGCGATGTGCGACAGGTCTCAGGAGAAGAGCGGGTTGAGGAGATCGCCCGCATGTTGGCGGGGCTGGAGAACTCCACCAGCGCCCGTGAACACGCCACAGAGCTTCTTTCTTTGAAGGTGTAAGAACCGGTCTCCAATAAATGATAGGTTCGACTCCCATGGGCCAAGCACATGTGACGAAACATTTATTTGTAACCGGCGGAGTCGCCTCAAGTTTAGGTAAAGGACTCACCGCCTCAAGTCTCGGACGATTATTGGTAGCGCGCGGTATCCGCGTGACTATGCAAAAGCTCGATCCTTACCTCAATGTGGATCCAGGCACCATGAACCCTTTCCAACATGGTGAAGTTTTTGTCACCGATGATGGGGCAGAAACCGATTTGGATATCGGCCACTACGAGCGTTTCTTGGATCGCAATCTTCATGGCTCAGCAAATGTGACAACCGGACAGGTGTACTCACGTGTGATCGCCCGTGAGCGTCGCGGTGAGTACTTAGGTGAAACGGTTCAGGTTATTCCTCACATCACCAATGAAATTAAAGAGCGCATCATCGCTATGGCAAGCCCAGATATTGATTTAGTTATTACCGAAGTTGGCGGAACTGTGGGCGACATCGAGTCCCAGCCATTTCTAGAGGCTATCCGTCAGATCCGTCAGACCGTTGGTCGTGACAATGTTTTCTATTTACATGTTTCTTTGGTTCCTTACATCGGCCCATCCGGCGAATTAAAGACCAAGCCAACGCAGCACTCTGTTGCTGCACTTCGAAGCATTGGTATCGCTCCCGATGCGATCGTTTTGCGATCAGATCGCGAGATTCCTGAAGGCGTTAAGAAAAAGATTTCCTTGATGTGCGATGTTGATTCTGAAGCCGTCGTTGCTGCAGTTGATGCTCCATCGATTTATGACATTCCTAAGGTATTACATGCTGAAGGTTTGGATTCTTATGTTGTTCAGCGTCTAGGTTTTGATTGCCATGATGTGGAATGGGGGGAGTGGGATGCGCTTCTAGAGAAGGTGCACAACCCTAAGCATCACATCAAGGTTGGTCTTGTCGGAAAGTACATCGATCTTCCAGACGCATATCTTTCAGTCTCTGAAGCACTTCGCGCAGGTGGCTTTGCCAATGAAGCCAAGATTGAAATTGTTTGGATAGCAAGCGATGAGTGCGAAACTCCAGAAGGTGCAAAGAAGTTGCTGGAGGGCGTCGATGCAATTTGTGTACCAGGTGGTTTTGGTATTCGTGGAATTGAAGGCAAAGTTGGCGCGCTTAAGTTTGCACGTGAACACAAGATTCCTACTCTGGGACTGTGTTTAGGATTGCAGTGCATGGTGATTGAAGCTGCGCGAAATCTTGCAGGAATCAAGGATGCGATCTCAGCGGAGTTCTCTGATTCCGGCACTCCTGTAATTGCAACGATGGATGATCAAAAGGATGTTGTTTCAGGCAAGGAAGATATGGGCGGAACGATGCGTCTTGGTCTGTACAAATCAGATCTTCTGGCTGGCTCGGTTGTTGCGAAAACGTATGGAGCTTCCGAGATTTCAGAGCGTCACCGCCACAGATACGAGGTTAATAACAAGTACCGCGACCAAATTGGGAGTGCTGGCCTTGTTTTCTCTGGAATTTTCAAGGAGCAAGATCTTGTGGAGTTTGTAGAACTTCCCGAGTCAGTGCATCCTTATTACGTGGGAACACAAGCTCACCCTGAGCTTCGTTCACGCCCAACACGTCCACATCCATTGTTTATTGGTTTGATCGCAGCAGCGGTTAAAGCGAAAGGTTAATCATGATCGTCGGAGTTCCAAAAGAGATAAAAGTTCATGAGTCTCGCGTAGCCATTACGCCCGAAGGTGTTTCTGAATTTGTCCACGCTGGTCACACTGTGATAATTGAAGACAAAGCTGGAGTTGGTTCTTCGATTAGTAATGAAGAGTTTGTGGCCGCCGGTGCAACGATAGTTGCAACCGCCGATGATGTTTGGCAAAAAGCCGATCTAGTGTTGAAGGTTAAAGAGCCTATCGAGCCCGAGTATCCAAAGATGCGCAAAGGTCAAACCCTCTTTACTTATTTGCACTTAGCGGCATCAAAGGCATGCACCGATGCACTTGTTCAATCAGGAACAACAGCGATCGCGTATGAGACTGTAGAAGTAAATGGAACCCTTCCACTATTGGCTCCTATGAGCGAGGTTGCAGGTCGCCTTGCAACACAAGTTGGCGCAACTGCGCTTCAACGCCCACATGGTGGCCGTGGAGTTTTACTTGGTGGAGTTCCAGGTGTGGCACCAGGTCGAGTTGTTGTTATCGGTGGCGGAGTTGCTGGTCTGAACGCAGCGGTTATTGCCGTTGGAATGGGTGCAGATGTAACTGTCTTTGATCGCTCCATTAATCGTTTGCAATACATCGACACTGTTTATGGTGGACGGATCAAAACACTAGTGGCCTCTAAGCACGCAATTGAACGCGAAGTAAAGCAAGCAGATCTCGTTGTTGGAGCGGTGCTGGTTCATGGAGCCAAAGCACCTAAATTAGTTTCTAACGCACTAGTGGCTCAGATGAAGAGCGGTTCGGTTTTAGTTGATATCGCCATTGACCAAGGTGGATGTTTTGAGGATTCAAAGCCAACAACACATGCTGAACCGACATACACAGTCCACAACTCTGTTTTCTACTGCGTTGCAAACATGCCAGGTGCCGTTCCAGTCGCTTCGACATATGCACTCACCAACGCCACTCTTCCATTTGCTTTGTCTCTGGCAAATCATGGTTGGGAAGCGGCATGCGCGAAGGATAAGAACTTGGCTAAGGGCTTAAACGTGCATGACGGAAAGATCTATTACTCCGCCGTAGCAGAAGCGCATGGTTACGCCAGCACCCAGCTTTGATCTAGCTGCTTCATCCTTTATCAATCATCTTCAGATTGAAAGAGGATTGGCGGCAAACTCAATTGCGGCGTATCGGAGAGACTTAACAAAGTTCCAGAGCTTTCTGGATGGAACTGCATTGCACGAAGTTTCACCAGCAACCATCAGTGATTTTGAATCTTCCCTGCGCGAAGTAAAGCTTTCTGTAGCATCCATCAATCGCGTAGATTCAACGCTGCGTTCCTTTTTTAAACATTTACAGCTCGAATACGGGCTCAACGATCCAACGCTCGAAATCGCGCCGAGTAAGTCCGCTCGAAGATTGCCCAAGGCGCTGACTATCGCGCAGATACTTTCTATGATTGAGGTTGCTTATCGCGAAAGTGATCCAATAACTTTACGAGATCAAGCCATGTTGGAATTGCTCTATAGCAGTGGCGCTCGAGTCAGCGAATTAATTGGAATTAACTTGAACGATCTC
This sequence comes from Actinomycetota bacterium, assembly GCA_046052005.1. Classification (GTDB taxonomy): domain Bacteria; phylum Actinomycetota; class Actinomycetes; order Nanopelagicales; family Nanopelagicaceae; genus Planktophila. Next base: position 3,469 of record JBJONC010000029.1, on the reverse strand, counting down.
AGTGTTGCTCAAACTCCCGATGGAGAGATAACAACATTAAAGCTACGAGGCAAAGGTTCCAAGGAAAGAATTGTTCCGCTAGGTTCATTTGCAACCAAGGCAATTAACGATTATTGCGTTCGAATTCGCCCTGGATTATTAGCGAAGAATCCCAAGAATAATCCTGCACTTTTTCTCAACTCTCGTGGAGGAAGAATTTCACGTCAATCTGCGTGGCAAATGGTTTTGGATTCGGCCAAGAATGCTGGAGTAACCGAACATGTGTCCCCGCATGTTTTCAGACACTCATACGCCACGCATCTTCTAGATGGGGGAGCAGACATTCGCGTTGTTCAAGAGTTATTAGGTCATGCCTCTGTCACAACAACCCAGATTTACACCTTGATAACTATCGACAAAGTTCGCGAGAGTTATTCAATGGCACATCCACGCGCCAAATAAAGTATTACTGCCCGCGAAGTCGACGGGCCAAGATACTTTGATCTCCCTTGGCCTCAAGATCTGCAATGATCACAGCGATTGATTCACGGACGATACGACCACGGTCAACAGCTAAACCAAGATCTCCACGTAATTGTAAACGCGCTTGATCAAGATCAAATAACTCATCTGGAGATAAGTACACAGTGATTTTTTCATCATGACGTTCACGTCCTGAAGGGGAGCGGTCAACAGTTGTTACGCGGCGACGCGCAATTGTGCGAACGCCCTTCTTGGATGAAGGTGCCTTTGGAGTAGCGATGGCTGGTGGAACTAAAGGTGCTGCAACCTCATTGGCTGGTTGCGCAGGTACCGCGCTTAGTGCGGGGGCTGTTGAACGAAATAGTTCATCTGCACCTGGAAGGTTTGCTCTACGTGTCATCGTGCGCCTCCTCTGGCGATTAGTTCTCTAGCTAAGCGACGGTATGAAGCTGCGCCACCTGAAGATGTTGCATATGTGGTGATTGGTTCACCGACAACTGTTGTTTCGGGAAAACGGATTGTTTTTGCAATGATTGTTTCAAAGACATCCTCTGGAAATTGCTCAAGAATTCTTTCAAGGACCTGACGGTTATGAGAAGTCTTCTTGTCATACATAGTTGCAAGAATTCCAATTAAACGAAGTTCAGGATTTAGGAAGGTTTTAACCTTATCCAGATTGCCCTTTAACTCAATGAATCCATGCAAAGCAAAGTATTCACATTGCATGGGAACGATTACTTCATGTGAAGCAACCAGCGCGTTAATGGTGAGTTGACCCATGGTTGGCTGGCAATCAATCAAAATAACATCGTAGTAATCACGAAGTGGGGCTAAGGCGCGCTTCAAATATTGCTGCCCGCCAATTTCAGCACCCAGAGTAGTTTCAGCGGTACCTAAATCACGGTTGGCAGGTAGGAAATCCAAACCTGGAACTGATGACTTCAAAACAATCTCATCAACATTTGCAGTTGGTGTCATTAATGCGTAGTAAACAGTTTGCTCTAATGGAAGTGAGTGGGCGTTAACGCCAAGTCCTAGAGATAAACCACCTTGAGGATCGAAGTCGACGAGCAAAACGCGACGGCCCATCTCTGCAAGAGCAGCGCCTAAGTTAATGGTGCTTGTCGTCTTACCAACGCCACCCTTTTGGTTAAAGATTGAGATGACCTTTGCATTGCCATGCTCTGCCAATGCCGCAGGTGTAGGAAAGCTTTGGGCAACCTTGCCAAGCAGGGTGGATGTCGTTGCAACATCCTCTGCAATTGTCGATTTAGCGTTCAATCTTCAAACCTCTTTCCTGATATAGCAAAGAGCCTAGGCGTTACACATAAAACAGGCAAGCGTGAAGTAAGGTGCCCCCATGGATTTAGCAGGAGATACCGTGGTCGAAGAGGGCGTTGATGTAAACGCATCCTCGGGTGGCTTCTCCGTTCACCTCTCCAACTTTGATGGCCCCTTTGATCTCCTTCTACAGCTGATCTCGCGCCACAAGATGGATGTCACCGAGGTCGCGCTCAGCATCGTCACCGATGAGTTCATCTCCTTTATTCGAGCTCTTGAAGCATCGGGAGAGGGCTGGGATCTAGACCAGGCCACCGAGTTTCTTGTCGTTGCTGCAACCCTTCTGGATCTCAAAGCGGCGAGGTTGCTTCCAACTGGTGAGGTTGAGGATGAAGAGGATCTAGCTCTCCTTGAGGCCCGTGACCTCTTGTTCGCGCGACTACTTCAATACCGAGCCTTCAAGGAGATCGCCGCAACCTTTAGCGAGCGCATCCTTGCCGCCGATAAATCCTTCCCACGCGTAGTTGCCTTGGATCCAGCCTTGGCCAGCTTGCTGCCTGAGGTCTTGATCGGTGTCGGGGCGCAACGCTTTGCCGCCATCGCCGAGCGTGTTTTGACCCCTAAGGTGTCACCTGTGGTGGCTGTAGAACACCTCCATATGCCCCTTGTGAGCGTCACAGAGGAGTCCAAGAGGGTCGTTGAGGCGCTTCGCCATTCGAAGTCACTCAGCTTTAGAAACTTGATCTCAGATGCTGATAGCACCCTTGTGGTGGTTGCCCGCTTCTTGGCCCTTCTCGATCTCTACCGCCAAGGGGTTTTACGTTTTGATCAGGTAGTCGCACTGGGCGAACTCCACATCAGCTGGACCGGAAGCCTCGAGGGCGAGGTTGAGATCACCGATGAGTTTGATATACCCGTGGTTTTAGAGATGGAAGACTCGACAGAAAGTGGCGAAAATGTCTAATGTAGAAGTTGAACGTTCTATCGAGGCGATCCTCATGGTTGTTGATGAGCCGGTTACCGAGGTGATTCTGGCTCAGGTTCTAGAACGTCCAGTTGAGGAGATCGAGGCCGCCCTAACCGCCCTTGAAGGCTCGTACGAGGAACGCGGCTTTATGCTCCGCAAGATCAATGGGGGATGGCGCTTTTATAGCCACCCAAGCTACTCAGCGGTGGTTGAAAAGTTTGTTCTCGATGGCCAGCAATCTCGTTTGACCCAAGCAGCCCTTGAAACCCTTTCAGTGATCGCTTACCGACAGCCGGTCTCACGCGCCCGTGTATCGGCGATCCGCGGAGTTAATGTTGAGGCGGTTATGAAGACACTGATTACTCGAGGATTGGTGGAGGAGTCGGGTCTGGAACATGAGACTGGTGCGATCCTCTACAAGACGACCAGCTACTTCCTGGAACGACTCGGATTGAACTCCTTAGAGGATCTTCCAGCCCTTGCTCCATACCTTCCAGATCTAGATGGCCTGGATGAGATCCTCGATTCGCTAACCGACTAGAGTTTCCGCTACCCTTACCTCCTGACTGTCGGGAGGATAGCCATGGCCCAAATGAGGCTTAACAAGATCATCGCAGATGCTGGAATCACAAGCCGTCGCGGTGCGGATGAATTAATCGAATCTGGTCGAGTGACCGTCAATGGAATCACTGTTCGGGAGATGGGCAGCAAATTCGACCCTGAAAAAGATCAAGTAATGGTTGATGGTGAGACAATTAC
>JBJONC010000028.1:0-7901 GCA_046052005.1 Actinomycetota bacterium | reverse complement strand
CCTTTGAAACACCAATGTTGTGGGTAATGGGATTCCTAGTCACCTTCTTGTTTGGTGGAATCACTGGAATCATTCTTGCCTCACCACCGCTAGATTTCGCAGTGTCTGCAAGCTACTTCGTGGTTGCGCACTTCCACTACGTGCTATTTGGAACCGTTGTATTTGCCATGTTTGCCGGCTTCTATTTCTGGTGGCCTAAGTTCACAGGACGTATGCTTAATGAAACCCTCGGAAAAATTCACTTCTGGACACTTTTCTTTGGTTTCCACTTAACTTTCTTGATCCAACACTGGTTAGGAATTAAGGGCTTCCCACGCCGTTATGCGGATTACCTTCCAACCGATGGCTTCACCTTCATGAATACCGTCTCGACTGTTGGTTCATTCCTTTTGGCGCTTTCAATGATTCCTTTTGCAATTAACATCTGGATCACTCGTAAGGCTCCAATGGTGGGAGTTGATGATCCTTGGGGTTATGGAGCTTCATTGGAATGGGCTACTTCATGCCCACCTCCTCGTCACAACTTCCTTTCAATGCCGCGCATCTCATCTGAGCGCCCAGCATTTGATCTCCACCACCCACATGTAAAGACTGAAGGGCATAAGTAAGCCATGAAAGCATCTTGGAAATTATTCGGAGGCTTAAGCGTCTTCTATGTCATCATGACAGTGATCTATTGGCAGATCGGTGGCGAAGAAGTTGGAATCGCCGGAATGCTTCTTTCTGCATGCCTGGCTGGAATGGTTGGGTTTTACGTTTGGTTCACCCAAAAGCGAATCGGTGTAACTCTTCCTGAAGATAATTTAACCGCTGAAATCGCAGATGGCGCTGGAGAACTTGGGTTCTACAGTCCGCATTCTTGGTGGCCATTGCCGGTAGCAATGAGCGCATGCGTATTCGCTTTGGGTTTGATCGTCGGTTGGTGGTTGTCCCTCATTGGTTTGGGCGCTCTAGTGATCTCCATTATCGGAATGGTTACTGAGTATGAGAAGCCAGAGATTGCTTCAGCACACTAATGAACTCTGTTCGCGCTGAAATTCTGCCAGTTGATTTCCCCAACACTGCAGCTGCGCGAATAACCATCCAGGCACCAGCTCACTCAATCTTTGATCTGTTGGCTAACCCTTCTTCCCATCGCCTATTTGATGGTTCAGGAACAATTCAAAAGGCCATTTCAGGCCCCGAGCGTCTTTTCCTTGGCGCGCAATTTGGTATGGCGATGAAGATTAAGGTTCCGTATCGGATCAAAAACACGGTCGTTGCTTTTGAAGAGAATAAGAAAATTACTTGGTGTCATTTTCTAAAGTGGACTTGGTGCTATGAACTTGAGGCTGTCTCTCCAACTGAAACCATTGTTACGGAATCCTTTGATGCGAGCCATGTTCCAGCTTTTTCCACCTGGTGGCTTAAGAAAACGGGCGCAATGGCGCATAACCCGAAATGGATGGCTAAATCTCTAGTCGCTCTCAAGGCGATTTGCGAAGGTTGAAGCTACAAAAGTTTGCTCCATTACTGTTTGTTCTTCTCTGGAGTACAGGGTTCGTAGGTGCTAAATACGGATTGCCGTATGCGGATCCCTTTATTTTCTTATCAGTTCGAGTATTAATCGCAGCGCTCTTGCTGTTTGCACTGGTTCGTTTGATGAAGTTGCCCATCAATATTAGCAAGAGCGCAATCTCTCGATCCTTCCTAATCGGTTTCTTTCTCCATGCCTGCTACCTAGGCGGGGTGTTCTACTCAATCTCGCAAGGAATGCCAGCTGGAGTAGCTGCCGTCGTTACAAGTCTTCAACCGGTACTGGTCTCGATATTTGCAGTGAGAATCCTGGGGGAGAAGTTACTTCCTCGCCAAGTAGCGGGTCTTCTATTGGGATTAGCTGGTGTTTTTTTAGTTCTTGGACCCACCTTAGATTCGCAGATTCCTGCGGTAGCTATTGCGGCAATCATTGTTGCTCTCGTTGGCAGCACGAGTGCGACCCTGCTTCAGAAAAAGTTCGGATCAAATATTCCACTGGTGGCCGGAACTGCGTATCAATATTTGTTCAGTGGGGTAGTCCTGGGTGCTATTGCAATCGGTTCTGGAAATCTAGAAATCACCTGGAATCTAAAGTTCACCGCTGCCTTTATTTGGTTGGTGCTAGTTCTATCGGTCGGTGCCATTTTGCTTCTTCTGTGGTTGCTGAATACGGGAAGTGCTGCATCGGTTTCTTCATTGTTCTACCTTGTTCCACCAGCAACAGCGATTGAAGCCTTCTTTTTGTTTGGCGAAAAAGTAAACACCCAAGGCTTCCTAGGAATAGGAATTACCGCCTTGGGTGTTTGGCTTGTAATTAGAGGTTAATGGCTCTCGATCTCCTTGAGATCATCTGCCGATACCTTAGGAACCGCTTCAGAGTGCGCAACACTCATACGAGAACGAAGCTTGTTTCTGATCGCACCAGCGCGCTTTACGCCACGACCATCTACCGCTGGAAGTTCCAGTGCAGGAGCTTGTTCATGTGAAGTTAAGAGATAAGCCTTCTCAGGTGAGATTGGCTCATGCACTTCTACAAACTCACCGCTAGGCAAGCGAAGCAAGCGTCCAGTTTCGCGACCATGCAGAACTAGTTCACGATCAGCGCGCTGCAGGGATAGACACAAACGCTTTGTAACTACGAAAGCGATTGGAGGCAGAATGATGATTCCGAATCGAGTTCCCCACATGATTTGGTTAATCGATAGATCAAAGTGGGTAGCGATCAGGTCGTTTCCGCCATTGATCAAAGCAACGATCATGAAGGTGATTGACATGGCACCTAATGCGGTGCGGTTTGGTGCATTGCGAGGACGATCAAGTAGATGGTGCTCGCGCTTGTCTCCAGTGATCCAACTTTCGATGAATGGATACAGCGCCATACCTGTGAACAAAATTCCAGGAATGATCAAACCAGGGATCAAAATGTTCCATGAAATTGTGTAACCAAAGAAGTAGGTCTCAATTGGTGGTGACATACGAACCAATCCATCGAGCCAACCCATGTACCAGTCAGGCTGTGAACCCGCGGAGATTTGACCCGGTGTATATGGACCGTAGAGCCAAATTGGGTTGATTGATGCAACGGCAGAGATAAATGCAATCACACCGAAGACGATGAAGAAGAATCCGCCAGCTTTAGCCATGTAAACAGGCATCAATGGATAGCCAACAACGTTCTTCTCGGTGCGACCTGGACCAGGGAACTGTGTGTGCTTCTGGTACCAAACCATCATCAAGTGAACTGTTATGAGTGCAAGGAATGCACCCGGTAAGAGAAGCACGTGAACGGTGTAAATGCGGGGGATAAAGGCTTCACCCGGGAAGGCGCCACCAAAGGCAAAGTATGAAAGATAGGAACCGACTACCGGTATCGCTTGGATAATCGCTTCAGCGATACGGATTCCTGTTCCTGAAAGTAGATCATCTGGAAGTGAGTAACCGAGGAAACCTTCTACGATTCCAAGGGTTAACAAACCAACACCGATGATCCAGTTTCCTTCACGAGGCTTACGGAATGCACCAGTAAAGAAAACGCGCATTAAGTGAGCAACGATAGCTGCCATAAAGATTAGGGCTGCCCAGTGGTGAATCTGGCGCATCAGCAATCCGCCGCGTACCTCAAAAGAGATATGCAGTGCAGAGGCATAAGCAGCAGACATCTTCACACCTTCTAGTGGTTCATAGCTGCCTTCATAAATAACTTCTTTCATAGAAGGGTCAAACCAAAAAGTGAGGTAAGTTCCTGAAAGAAGCAGGATCACAAATGAGTACAGCGCTACTTCGCCAAGTAAGAATGACCAGTGATCAGGGAAGACCTTTTGCAGGTTCTTCTTCATCCATGCCGCAGCACCGGTTCGCTCATCAACGTAGTTAGCGACTTGTCCCAAACGATGTTCTGTTGTCATTAAGAGTTACGCCCCCAAAAACTAGGTCCAACTGGTTCGGTGAATGGTGTGCGGGCGAAGAGGTAACCCTCTTCATCCACGGTGATATTTAACTGCGGAAGTGGTCGAGCCGCAGGTCCAAAAATGACCTTTGCTGCTCGAGTCACATCAAATGTTGATTGGTGACATGGGCACAAAAGGTGCTTTGTTTGTTGTTCATAAAGTGCGACTGCGCAACCCATATGTGAACAGATCTTTGAGAAGGCGATAATTCCTTCGTGGGTCCAGCTCAAACGCTCTGCGTCAAGGTTGAACTCCTCAGGACGAAGTCTGATTAGGAGAAGCGCATCTTTTGCGATGTCATTGAGCTTTCGGTGCTCTGGATCTGAAGTTTCAGGAAGTACTTGAGCTACCGCTCCGACCTCTAAATCTGAAGCTTTGATACGGCGATTACCTGGATCTGTTACCAGATACGTCCCGGCTTTCCAGGATGTTTCCTTGAGATCATTTCCTGGAAGTGGACCCAAATCACGAAGCAAGAGAATTGGCGAAAGCGCTGAAAGTCCCAGCGCTGCACCAAGGGATCTTTTAATAAGTGAACGACGACCTAAACCTGAAGCCTGCGCTCCTTCTTTAACCGCATCGACAAACTCTTTGCGATCTGAATCAGGGGAGCGGAACTCGTGACGGTGCGCGATAACTTCTTGATCAGGCATCAAAGTTTTTGCCCAATGGATTGCACCCATGCCAATGAAGAAGAGTGAAATCGCCATACCCAGACCAAGACCAAGTTGATGTGCATTCTGATTTCCCATGACCGGTACAAAGATGAAGATGTCATCAGGAATAAAGAATGATGCAATCAACAACAAAGTACCAAGGGAAGAGATTCCAAAAAGAATCGCTACCTGGCGCTCTGCACGCTTGGCTGCAACTGGATCATGATCTGCTTTACGATGAACGTGAGCAGGAAGACCTGGATCCTTTATAGCTTCGATTTCATTAGACATTATTTATCTCGCCTTCATCGCTAGCCATACAGCTACACCAATAAGAATTCCAAGACCCAAAGTCCATGCAAGCAAACCTTCAGTCACTGGACCTACGCGACCCAAGGAAGCTCCACCAAGATTTGGTTCTGATTCTGCATGCTTGATCCACTTAATGATCGACATCTTCTCTTCAGGTGTAATTGTCTTGTCGCTGAAAACTGGCATTGATTGCGGACCTGTCACCATAGCTTCGTAGATGTGTTTTGGTTCGATACCCATCAAAGTTGGTGCGTACTTTCCTTGAGTAAGCGCTCCACCTTGTCCAGCGAAGTTGTGGCACATCGCGCAGTTGTTGCGGAAGAGTTCTCCACCTTCTGCTGTGCTTCCATCGCGTTCATAATTCAATTGTTCTTCAGTTGGAATTTCAGGTCCTGGGGCGAGTGAGGCTACATAAGCTGCTAACGCCGCAGTCTCTTCAGGGGTGTAAAGCGGTTCCTTGCGCATGGCTTGAGTGCTCATATCGGCCATCGGCATACGACCTGTACCAACTTGGAAATCAACTGATGCGGCGCCAACTCCTACAAGTGAAGGGGCAATTGCGCCACCTTCAGAGTTAAGTCCGTGGCATGAGGAGCAACCCTTCAGGAAGATCTGTCGACCTTCTTCAATGAGTGCTGAACGATCTGCCGTTGTTGTTTGTGCCGCAGTCTGTGCGCTGGCAACATTAAATGTTGTTCCAATTGCAAGTAGGGCAAAGATTAACAATGCAGGACCAGCCGCCTTGTGGCGACGGTAGCGAGATAGACGCTTCACTTATTTTCCTTACTACTTAATCAGGTAAATCGCGGCAAATAGCGCGATCCATACGACGTCGACGAAGTGCCAGTAATACGAAACTACGATTGCAGTTGTTGCTTGTTGATGAGTGAATCGACGAGCCTTTGCAACGCGGACCATAACAATTAAGAAAGCGATCAATCCGCCGGTCACGTGCAGACCATGGAAGCCGGTCGCAACATAGAAAACAGAGCTGTAAGCATTTGTTGAAAGCGCTAAACCTTCTGAGACAAGCATCGCGTACTCGTATACCTGTCCAGCGATGAAGAATGAACCCATCAAGAAGGTCAACGCAAACCACTCGCGCATGCCCCACTTGTTGAGTTGGTACAGCTTGCCGGTGCGATGGTTCTGAAAACGTTCAGCAGCGAAAACTCCGAATTGGCAAGTCACTGATGACAGAACCAAGATCGTTGTATTGAATGATGCAAAAGGAATGTTGAGCATCTCTGTTGACTCGGACCAAATTGCTGGACCCTGTACGGCACGAGTGGTGAAGTACATCGCAAAGAGTGCGGCGAAGAACATCAGCTCACTTGAAAGCCAGACGATCGTTCCAACCGCTACTGCGTTGGGGCGGGTTATTTTGTGGTGTGCTACGGCGCTTGACATAGGGGCGATTATTCCCGAAAACAGGCTCCACGTCTGCCTAGGGCGACCTCCGAAGGCCTCGATTTCGGCTCATCTGAGGTGAAACGGATCACCTCAAAAAGGTGCAATCTGGGAATGCCATGAGTCGGGTTACTGGGGATTTTTCAATAGACTGATGCCATGGCCGAGAGCAAAAAACAGATCATTGTCTACTCAGATGACTCTTCAGTCCGATCCTCAATTGTGTCGGCTTTGGGAGCGCGAGTTGCGAAGGATCTTCCTGAACATGAGATCCACGAGTTCGCTACTGGATCAGCGTTGCGTGCCTATGTTGATTCTAAGAATGTAGCGGGAGAATTCAGAGCCGACCTTTTCATTCTTGATGGGGAAGCGGCGCAAGAGGGTGGCCTTGGCATGGCCCGCCAACTCAAGGACGAGGTCTTCAACTGCCCTCCAATCTTGGTAATCACCGGTCGCAAGGAAGATAAGTGGCTCGCGGCATGGTCTCTAGCAGAAGCATCTGTTGTTCATCCGATCGACCCATTTACTTTGGCTAAGACGGCTGCGGAATTACTGCGCGGCGCTTCAATCATCTCTGCTTAACTCTTCTCATGAGCCAATTGCTGTGGGATGAAAACATAGCAATCATCAATTCTGGCCTTGATCTGGAAGTAGACCGGGTTCAGTGGTGCATGAATGAGATTCTTACCGGTCAAGCAACCAACGAGACGATTAAAACTTTCTTAATCGCACTTAAATCCAAAGGCGAAAGTCCTGAAGAGGTCGGTGCTTTAGTTTCGCAGATGTATGAACATTGCGCTCCGATCACGATTTCACAACGAGCAGTCGACACCGTAGGCACTGGTGGCGATGGCGCACACACCATCAATATTTCAACAACCGCTGCGATCATCGCCGCCGCTAGCGGAGCAAAAGTAATTAAACATGGAAATCGAGCGGCTTCATCCAAATCAGGATCAGCAGATCTTTTGGAAAATCTTGGAATCAACATCAACCTTGATGGCCGTGGAGTAGAGCAAAGCTTTAATGAATTAGGAATTGGTTTTTGCTTTGCACCAGTTTTTCATCCTGCCATGAAGTACGCGGCCGCGGCGCGCAAGGAATTAGCAACGCCTACCGTTTTCAACATTCTTGGACCTCTAGCAAATCCGGCCAAGCCACAAGCAGCTGCAATTGGTGTTGCAAATGAACGCATGCATTTGGTGATGGCGCAGGTGCTGGGCGACCGTGGAATTGATGGCTTTGTATTTAGAGGTGATGATGGTTTAGATGAAATAACTCTGGCAACTTCCACATCGGTGCTCAGTATCGGAACAGAAGAAATCATAAGTGGTTTGATTGAACCATCCGAATTTGGAATCTCTCATGCTCCAATCTCATCTTTAGTTGGCGGGGATGGGGCGGAAAATGCACGTATCGCACGTTCTATTTTTGAAGGTAGCAAAGGTCCACACCGAGATGCATGCGTGTTAAACGCAGCTGCGGCAATTGCTGCCTATGAAGGCAAGACCGATCTCTCGTTGCACGATCGAATTGCAGCTGGAGTCGAAGCAGCGATGCA
>JBJONC010000027.1:0-8044 GCA_046052005.1 Actinomycetota bacterium | reverse complement strand
GAAGCTTCCGCGAAGTGCGCAACCCTTTGACTCTTCAAAGACACCATAAGCAGATGCGACTGCGCCATGTGGCCAGAAATCTGAAAGTACTGGGAACTCATACTTTTCTTGCTCTGAAAAAACACGTTGCACATATGGTGAATCACATGAGATCGCAAGAAGTTGAAGATCATCATTTTGAAATGATGAAAGATCATCGCGAAGTGCGCACAGCTCGCCAGTACAAGTACCAGTGAATGAAAACGGATAGAACATCAGTAAGACATTCTTCTGGCCTTTGAATGAAGAGAGAGAAACCTTTTCTCCATGTTGATTTAGGATTTCAAAATCTGGTGCGGCTTGTCCAATAGTTAAAGTCATGTCACAAACTTACCTCTTGCCCGCCTTGCGTGCCACTAATCGAGTTGCCGTCCAATCCTTTGCGAGCGCGATTGTTGAAGTAACACTTAATCCAGCAATTGGTGCAGCATCTTGAATGTCACTGGGTTCGACATGTCCATCTCGCCCAACCTTTGGAGTTAATACCCAGATCGGACCAGTCTCGGATAAATAGGTAAGCGCATCCATCAATTCATCAACTAAATCGCCATCGCCTTCGCGCCACCAGATGATGACCGCATCGACAACTTCAGATGTTGAACCCTCTAAGAATCTGGTCCCTGTAATTGCCATGAGCTGATCTCGAAGTGTGGAATCACAGTCGCTATCGTGGCCAACCTCCAAAATGAGGTCATCCTTGGCCAATCCCATACGTGTAGGCACAGGCTAAGTCCACACTTTGGCGAGCCTGAGCGCAAGAGGAAGACTGGCTCAATTTCACACCTTTTCAATTTCCACTTAGGGGGCAGGAAGGGCGAGAATACGTCCATGAGCGAAATCTTTGATGCATCAGAAGTCAATATTGAACAGCTTGTAGATACCGACCCAACCGAGTCAGCTGAATGGCGAGCCTCCTTTGACGCAGCACTCAAAGCCGCAGGACCGGTTCGCGCTCGCTACTTGATGCTCAATCTTCTCGATCATGCCAGAGAGCGAAATGTAGGAATTTCATCTCTTCGCACCACTGATTACATCAACACGATTCCGCCAGAGCATGAAGCAAAGTTTCCTGGAGATGAAGAGCTAGAGCGCAAGATTCGCCGCATCAACCGCTGGAACGCAGCGATGTTGGTACATCGCGCACAGCGCCCGGGTGTCGGCGTCGGTGGTCACATCTCTACTTATGCATCATCCGCTGCGTTATATGAGGTTGGTTTTAACCACTTCTTCCGCGGACAGGATCACCCAGGTGGCGGAGATCAGATTTTCTTCCAGGGACATGCAAGCCCTGGCATGTATGCGCGCGCATTTCTAGAAGGTCGCTTAAGTGAAAATCAACTCGATGGTTTCCGTCAGGAACTTTCACATCAAGGTGGCGGACTTTCTTCTTACCCTCATCCACGTTTGATGCCAGATTTCTGGCAGTTCCCAACAGTGTCAATGGGTATTGGACCGCTTAATGCAATTTACCAAGCGCGTTATAACCGCTACTTGCATAACCGTGGAATCAAAGACACAAGTGATCAAAATGTGTGGGCGTTCCTTGGTGATGGTGAAGTTGATGAAGTAGATACATTGGGTGCAATTGGTCTTGCAACTCGCGAGAAGTTAGACAACTTAACCTTTGTTATCAACTGTAACTTGCAGCGCCTTGATGGTCCGGTTCGTGGAAATGGAAAGATTATCCAAGAGTTGGAATCTATCTTCGGTGGAGCTGGCTGGAACGTCATTAAGGTTGTTTGGGGACGTGGCTGGGATCCACTTTTGGCACAGGATCGTGAAGGCGCGCTAGTAAAGATTATGAATGAAACCCTTGATGGTGATTATCAAACTTTCAAGGCTGAATCTGGAAAGTTTGTTCGCGATAACTTCTTTGGCCGCGATCCACGCACTGCTGCAATGGTTGCCAACTGGTCAGATGATCAGATCTGGAACCTCAAGCGCGGTGGACATGATTATCAGAAGCTATTTGCTGCTTACACTGCAGCAACGCAGAAGAATGGTCGCCCAACAGTTATTTTGGCTAAGACAGTTAAGGGCTGGACTCTTGGTTCTCACTTCGAAGGTCGTAACTCAACGCACCAGATGAAGAAGATGACGCTGGAAGATATTCAGAAATTCCGCGACACATTGCACTTGGATATTCCAGATGAGAAGTTAGATAAGTATCTACCTCCTTATTACAAGCCTGCAGCTGATTCGCCAGAAGCTAAGTACCTGGCAGAACGTCGCGCTGAACTTGGTGGATCAATTCCACGCCGTCGTGCGAAGTCTCGTCCATTAACAATGCCAGCTGATTCTGTTTACGAATCTGTAAAGCGTGGCTCAGGACAACAAGAGATCGCAACAACTATGGCATTTGTGCGAATGTTGAAGGATCTTGTTAAGGATCCAGGTTTGGGCAATCGCATTGTTCCGATCATTCCTGATGAGGCACGTACCTTTGGTATGGATTCATTGTTCCCAACGATGAAGATCTACTCACCACATGGTCAGCAGTACACAGCGGTAGACCGTGAATTGATGTTGTCCTACAAGGAATCAACATCTGGAGTAATTCTTCACGAAGGTATTAATGAAGCTGGATCAGTTGCTTCATTTACTGCGGTTGGATCTTCATACTCAACACATGATGAACCAATGATTCCGATGTATATCTTCTACTCAATGTTTGGTTTCCAGCGCACCGGAGATGCATTCTGGGCTGCGGCGGATCAATTAGTTCGTGGATTTGTTATCGGTGCTACTGCAGGCCGTACAACTCTTAACGGAGAAGGTTTGCAACATGAAGATGGCCACTCACATCTTCTTGCTGCAACTAATCCTGCGGTAGTTTCGTACGATCCCGCATTTGCTTACGAGCTGGGACATATTGTTAAAGATGGTCTTCGTCGTATGTACGGTGAAAATAGCGAAAATATTTTCTATTACCTCACCGTGTACAACGAGCCATATGTCCATCCAGCAGAGCCTGAAAATCTAGATGTAGATGGCTTGCTCAAGGGAATCTATTTGTACTCCCCTGCTAAGGCTTCACGTAAGAAGAATGCGCAGATCCTGGCATCAGGTGTTGGCGTTAATTGGGCAATGAAGGCTCAACAGCTTCTTGCAGATGATTGGGGCGTTAATGCTTCAGTATGGTCTGTGACATCGTGGAATGAGCTACGTCGTGATGGTCTTGAAACCGATCGCTACAACCTGCTCAATCCAACAGATCGTCGCAGTGCTTACATCACTAAGAAGCTAGCCCACACAAAGGGACCTGTGGTTGCGGTCAGCGATTTCATGCGCGCAGTTCAGGACCAGGTTGCACCATGGGTTGAGCAACCGTTTTACTCATTAGGTACCGATGGCTTTGGCCTCTCTGATACTCGCGGTGCGCTTCGTCGCCACTTTAAGGTTGATGGAGAATCGATCGCCATTGCCGTGTTGCAGCAACTTTGTAACCAAGGAGAAATCAAGCAAAGCATTGTCACGCAGGCAATGGATAAGTATCGTATCCATGATGTCTCAGCTGCAGATGCTGGCAATACAGAAGGCTCAGGTTGATCTCTAGAATTCCAATCACAGATATCTCCCCCGCGGTTTACTTCGGGGGAGAATTTGTTGCGGTAAAGGCAATTGCACAAGAGAGCATCGCAGTCTCTGCAACAATCATTATTGAAGGCCATGAAACACTTACAGCCGAAGTTTGTTTGTACAACTCGAAAGAAAAGATGGTTGATTGCCAGCCCTTGATTCAGCGCTGGCCCGGAACAGATCGATATGAAGGTCAGTTCACAGTTCCAGCTGAAGGTGATTTCTACTTTGTCGTCAAGGCATCGAGTACTTCGCAATACCGAACCGTTACCGGTGAATCAGAAAAGTATCCAGTGCGCGCAGATAGAGATCGTGCACTAGTCGGATCGTGGTACGAGTTTTTCCCTCGCAGTGAAGGTGCCATTAGAAATCCAGATGGCTCAGTTGTAAGTGGAACATTTGCGACAGCCACAAAGCGATTAGCTGGCGTTGCTGCAATGGGATTTGATGTTTTATATCTTCCACCAGTTCATCCCATCGGAATTGCACACCGCAAAGGTAAGAACAACACCTTAGATGCCAAGCCAGATGATTGCGGTGTTCCATGGGCGATCGGAAACTCTGATGGCGGACATGATGCGATTAATCCAGCTTTAGGAACGATGAAGGATTTTGAGGACTTTGTTAAAGCTGCAGGTAAGCAAGGTCTTGAAGTCGCGATGGATTTAGCGCTACAGACATCTCCTGATCATCCATGGGTCAAGAGCAATCCAGAATGGTTTAACAAGCGGGCCGATGGAACTATCGCCTACGCCGAGAATCCTCCAAAGAAGTATCAAGATATTTATCCCATTAACTTTGATGATGATTACGAAGGAATTCGCAACGAGGTTTTGCGCGTTATTCGTTTGTGGGTCTCAAAGGGCGTCAAAATCTTTAGAGTTGATAACCCACACACCAAGCCAGTCCACTTCTGGCAGGACTTGCTGGCGATTGTGTACAAAGAAAGCCCAGAAGTCGTTTTCTTAGCTGAGGCATTTACCCGTCCAGCAATGATGCATGCACTTGGCAAAGCAGGTTTCCACCAGTCATATACATACTTCACCTGGCGTACCAGCAAGTGGGAGCTGACTGAATACGGACGTGAAGTTGCGCAGGGAACTAGTGCTTTCTTCAGGCCAAACTTCTGGGTTAATACCCCAGATATCAATCCATTCCATTTGCAAAGCGGAAACCCTGCGATGTTTGCATTGCGTGCGGTGTTGGCATCAACTTTGACACCTTCATGGGGAATGTATGCAGGGTATGAACTGTATGAACATCGTGCCTTCAAAGAAGGTGGCGAGGAGTACATGGATTCAGAAAAGTATGAGATCAAGGTTCGCGATTGGGATGGTGCGAGCAAGAAGGGCTTGACCCTTGCTCCATTTATTGCTCAACTCAATGCGATACGCAAAGCACATCCAGCCTTACAGCGCCTTCGCAACCTGACCTTCCATGACACAGATTCTGATGCGATCATCGCGTACTCAAAACGTGAAGGAAATGATTTAGTTCTTGTTGTTGTAAATCTAGATCCAAGTTTTGCTCAAGGAACCACGGTCCACTGGAACATGGAAGCCCTTGGCTTTACCGCAAATGAGTTTGAGGTGAAAGATTTACTGGATGGTTCAACAATGACCTGGAACCCTCACACCTACGTTTCACTCAATCCGACGCGTCCGGTTGGAAAAGTTGCCCACATCGTTTCGGTAAAGATTTAACGTGGGCGTATTTTCAAAGTTGTTTAAAGGTCAGGATGACAACAATCTTCAACCTGCCTCTTATTTAAACCCGCATTCATCGCTGGGTGAACTTGATCTGTATTTGATCGCTGAAGGCCGTCATGAGCAGCTCTGGAAGGCACTTGGTGCACAGGTTAAGCGCGATGAAGCCGGAGCCTTGCTAGGCACTGCTTTTTCCGTCTGGGCACCCAATGCACAAGCGGTCTCTTTAATTGGCGACCACAACTACTGGGATCGCAACTCTCACAAGATGCATCGAATTGGTTCATCAGGTATTTGGGAGATCTTTGTTGCAGATATTGGTGTGGGAACAAAATATAAGTTCGCAGTTTGTGGAATCGACGGTCGCTGGGTTGATCATGCAGATCCAATGGCGCGTGCAACAGAGATTCCTCCACTGACGGCATCAATCGTTGAAGAGACCAACTATGTATGGAATGACAGCGCATGGATTCAACAACGCTCGCAGTTTCAGCCATGGCGTTCAGCAGTATCGGTATATGAAGTTCACCTTGGCTCATGGAAGATCGGTTTGAGTTACAAAGATCTCGCAACAGAGTTAGTCCAATACATTCAGCAACAAGGATTTACCCACGTTGAGTTCTTGCCGGTAACGGAACATCCATATGGTCCATCGTGGGGTTATCAGGTCACTTCTTTTTTCGCACCGACATCACGTTTTGGTTCGCCAGATGAGTTTAAGTTTTTGGTTGATGCACTGCACAACGCAGGAATCGGCGTTATCTTGGATTGGGTTCCTGCCCACTTTCCAAAGGATGAATGGGCATTGGCAAAGTTTGATGGAACCGCCCTATATGAACATGCTGACCCACGTTTAGGTGAACACCCTGACTGGGGAACATTGATCTTTAACTTTGGACGCAACGAGGTCCGAAACTTTCTTGTTGCCAGCGCCTTGTACTGGCTAACCGAGTTCCATATCGATGGCCTGCGAGTCGATGCCGTTGCATCAATGTTGTACTTGGATTATTCGCGCGAAGAAGGTCAATGGCTCCCCAATAAGCATGGTGGTCGTGAAAACCTTGAAGCGGTCCAGCTGCTGCAAGAAGCCACTTCTACAGCCTATAAAACCCACCCAGGCATCATGATGATTGCTGAAGAATCAACTGCCTGGTCTGGTGTTACAGGTGATACATCAGGTGGCGGACTTGGTTTTGGATTCAAGTGGAACATGGGTTGGATGCATGACACCTTGCAATACTTATCGCACGAACCAATTCATCGGGTCTATCACCACAACGAAATAACTTTTTCAATTCTCTATGCATGGAGCGAGAACTTCATGCTTCCTTTGTCCCATGATGAGGTTGTCCATGGCAAGGGTCAGCTGGTTAATAAGTTTCCGGGTGACCGTTGGCAAAAGCTTGCAACCCTTCGAGCCTTATATGGATTCATGTGGGCGCACCCTGGCAAGAAGTTGTTATTTATGGGAAGCGAGTTTGCTCAAAATGACGAGTGGAATGAAAGTGCTGGTTTGCAATGGCACCTGACTGAATATGCTGAGCATCAAGGAATCCAGAAGACTGTCGCTGAGTTGAATTCGATGTACACATCAACCCCTGCCTTGTGGGAAAAAGATACAAACCCAGAAGGCTTTACTTGGCTAGTAGGTAATGATGGCGCTGCAAATGTTGTGGCTTTTGCCCGTTGGGATGACAACGCTTCATCAATCGTAAGCGTTACTAACTTTTCCCCTGTCCCCCACGAAAATTATCAACTTCCATTTCCTAATGCTGGAATATGGCGCGAGGTTCTCAATACCGATGATATGGCCTATGGCGGTAGCGGGGTTTCAAATGAGCAACTGATTGTTGGTCCATCTCAAATTGCTTCTGTGCGAATTCCTCCGCTAGCAACGGTGTGGTTTAAGCGTTCTTAAAGATTTTCGCAAAGTATGGAACGGTCAACAACATGACCGCCGGAATAAGAAGTGCGAAGGTCAGTGAAGTTGCCTGAGCTGTCCAAGCAATTACCCAGCGCACGACAAAAACCAAAGAAATATTGATGACACCGATCTGGCCAATAACCACGCTAGATGGGAATTTTGAGCGTGTATTCGCTGCGTTCATAACTGAAGGTCCCAAGAATGATGAGCCCAGCCCAGCAATAGTGAAGCTAATTGAAAGAATGACAATGACAAGTGTCTTATTGGATGTTCCGGTCACGGTAACGCCGAGAATGCCGGCGATAAACGAGAGCCCTGAGATCAACGAGGCTTTAACTGCAAGCTCATGAATCGAGAAACGCTCCAACAGTTTATGAAGGTTCAGACGTCCTGCAATCATTGCAAGGGTAAAGAGGATGTAGGGCAAGGTATTGATTCCGCCCTTGATCCCCATATCCTCTTTCACAAAAATCGCTGCCCAGTCACCGATTGCAAACTCCAACATAATTGCACAGAGCAAACCGCCGGAAACTAAACCATCTATTTTAAAACCCTTGAACATATCGCGAGCACGGTGATCTGACTCTGGATTTGTGTTTGCTTTGACGAGGTTAGGTGCAAGTTCATTAATGATGTAGAGCATTGCAATAAGGCAGATAACCGCTAAGACATTTGAGTAAGTGCCAAGTGCTACACGATCAACCATGAATCCAGCCAAAATGGATGTGATCAAAGCTCCGCTGCTCCAGAAACCACTGAGCAAAGTAACTACTTGGCGTTTAGTTCTATCTTGAAA
>JBJONC010000026.1:0-8272 GCA_046052005.1 Actinomycetota bacterium | reverse complement strand
ATGATTGCTGCCAGTTTGCCGGTTGGTACCGCCAATGAAACTTGGTTGACTGCGCAAATTGCACCGTGGTGCACAGTTAAGTTGGAAACGTTAAGCGACATCTGTGTTTCCTGTTCCTAGGTATGCAGCCATTACAGCTGGATCACGACGAACAGTTTCTGCATCTCCGCTTGCGATTACTTCTCCAAAGTTCAATACATACAGTTTGCTACACACTGACATAACAACATCCATGTGGTGTTCGACTAGAAGCACTGACATGTCAGCGCTGAGATTCTTAATCAAAGAGTTCATCCACTCGATGTCCTGTGAACCTAAACCACCGGCCGGCTCATCCAACATCAAGATTGATGGTTCGCTCACTAATGCTCGTGCAATTGCTACACGCTTTGTATCTGGATATGACAAGGTGTCTGCACGGCGATGGGCAATTCCACCTGCATACACGCGCTCTAAAGCAACGCGTGCCTTATCGCGAATCTTGTCTTCATCCTTTTTGTTGCGACCAAAAGCTGCAGAGATCAAACCAGTTTGTGCGAGATGTTGCGCACCAATCATCACATTTTCAAGAACTGTTAAATCACCGAAGAGACCCACACCTTGAAGAGTTCGTGCAATTCCTAAATCAACTAACTCGTGTGGCTTTGGAAAATCACTCTTCTTACCATTGAGATGGAACTCGCCAGAGTCTGGAGTTACCAGACCGCACAGTGCGTTAAACAAAGTTGTCTTGCCTGCGCCATTTGGTCCGATTAAACCAACAACCTCATTCTTACCAATCTCTAAATAAACATCGTGTAGAGCGCGAAGACCGCCGAAGGAGACGTTAACTCGTTCGACGTGCAGCGCTGCAGTTTTAGTTGACATGATGTGCGTAGATTCTAGGCACACGAGGGCCAATTCGTGTAACTATTTCATAATTAATGCTGCCGCTTGCCGCTCCCCAGTCATCGGCCGTGTACTCACCGGTAGCGCCATCACCAAAGACAATCACCCAATCACCCGTAGAAGCGCCGGAGTCAGCCCCTAGATCCACTACAAATTGATCCATTGAAACTCGCCCAATGATTGGTGCGCGCTTTCCATCAACAAATACACCCGCACCTTGTGCAATTCGTGGAATTCCATCGGCATAACCCATTGCAACGATTCCCAGTTTTGTCTCAGCAGTTGTATACGCAGCTGCGCCGTAACCGACAGGAGTATTTGCTGGGACGGATTTAACTAGATGCAACTTTGCTCGCAGTTGCATGGCAGGTTGTAATCCAAGTGATGCGCTATCCCCCAGAGTTTTAACATCTGGAGATAATCCGTACATTGCAATTCCGACCCGCACCATGTCGAATCGGGAATCTTTATCCTTCAACGTAGCTGCAGAGTTTGAAAGATGGCGAACAATATTTGTGTAACCAAATGATTCGACTGTTGCAACCATTTCTTTAAAGCGATTGCGCTGCAACTGATTTTGTTCTTCACCAGGTTCATCTGCTCTAGCAAAGTGAGAAAAGATTCCAACAATATCTAGATTAGCTACATGGTGACCATCAATCTTTCCCCACTCGGCTAAGAAGCCACCGCGAGTCATTCCTGTATCTACTTCTAAATGCACCTTTGGTCGAAACTCTGACTTAACTGCACCGATCTCTTCAAGTGCCTTAATTGATGAAGCTGCGAGTTCGATATTATTGTCCACCGCTAATGTGTAATCAGATCCCGGTGGTACTAACCAGGCAAGAATCGGTGCAGTTATTCCCGCCTGGCGCAAAGTGATTGCTTCCTCAAGCAGGGCCACACCAAGTGAAGTTGCGCCCGCTTCCAACGCAGCCTTTGCCACTGGAACTAATCCATGTCCGTAGGCATCTGCCTTAACCACAGCCATTACAGGGGTGCTCGACAACTGCTTTAGATGCTTGATATTTGCGGATATCCGCTCAAGATCTATGCGGGCTTCTGCTCGATTGAACATTGTTGAAGTCTAGTGCAACTGGCTTTTTGAAGGAACAAACCTATCGATGGCAATTACAGCGACAAGCAAAGCGCTGCCCACAAATAACCCACCCAAAAGATCACTAAACCAATGTGTATGACGTATTAATGAAACTACACAAACCGTTAAAGAAATTAAAACAACACCGGCGCTAGCTAAACGACCTTGATATCGATCGACCTTTGCATAGCGATAAATCAAATACGCCAGGATGCCCCATGACAAAACCGCATTAGATGCATGTCCACTTGGATAAGACATTCCGCCTGCATGCAAAAGATCAAAACCGTCACGAGGTTTGGTTCGACCTAGGACAACTTTGAAGGTTCCAACGACAAGGTTGAGTGAGAGCAATGAAATCATTGCAAGGTTAAGTGGTCTCCATGTTTTAAATTTGTACGCAATGAATGAAGCTGCAATCAGTAATACAACCGCAGTTAAGCCACGTAAGCCCAAATCATCTAGACGTCTAAGAATGAAACCAGCTAAACCTTCAAACTGAGGTTTCGGTTGGCTATTGATCTCTTTGTCATATGAAACCAAAGGCCCATTAGTCAGAACTTGTTGGGTCACAACTAGAAAACCAAAAAATAAAAGAAGAGACCAGCGAAGTGCTCGATCCATCTGACGTCGACGGATTTGTGCTTGTTTATCCATTATTCAACCGTTACTGATTTAGCCAAGTTTCTAGGCTGGTCAACATCATTTCCTCGTACAACCGCCATCTCATAAGCAAAAACCTGCAAAGGCACAGTTGCTAAGACTGGCTGGAACAAAGCAGGTGCAATAGGGATTCGAATAATGTGTTCTGCTCCTTCTACATGTGCCCCTTCTTCAGCGATAACAATGACACGGGCGCCACGGGCTTTCACCTCTTGAATATTGCTGAGCATCTTTTCATCCAGAGCGTGTTCATGACCTGCTGGAAGAATTGCGATTACCGGTGTTCCTTGATCGATAAGTGCGATCGGACCGTGCTTGAGCTCTCCCCCAGCAAAACCTTCAGCATGGATGTAAGCAAGCTCTTTCAGCTTTAATGCACCTTCTAGCGCAACTGGGTATCCAATATTTCTACCCAAGAACAAGACGGTGTTGTTGTGAGCAAAGGTGCGAGTTAGTTCGCGAAGTGGTTCCACAGTTTCAAGAATCTGTTCAATCTTTCCGGGTAGCTCTAGCAGCTCCTTATATAGATCGCGAACATCAGAATCCTTCAGTGCTCCATTTACTTGGCCAAGGTGTAATCCAATGAGGTACACCGCGATGATTTGAGTTAACAAAGCCTTGGTAGAGGCAACTGCGATCTCAGGACCTGCGTGTGTGTACAAAACCGCATCAGATTCGCGAGGAATAGTTGAGCTATTTGTATTGCAAATTGCTAAGACTCGTCCGCCTGCAGCTTTTGCATGTCGTACCGCCATCAAGGTGTCCATAGTTTCACCTGATTGGGAGATTGCAATAATCAATGTGCTGGGATCAATAATTGGATCGCGGTATCTGAACTCGCTTGCGATCTCAACATCAACTGGAATCTTTGCCCACTTTTCGATCGCATACTTTGCAACCATTCCTGCGTGATAAGCGGTTCCACAAGCAATCACGGTGATCTTCTTGAGTGAACGAATCTCATCGGCGCTCATGTGAAGCTCATCCAACAGGATTTGATTGTTATCGCTTAAGCGTCCAATCAAAGTATCAGCAACTGCTTTTGGTTGTTCAAATATTTCTTTCAACATGAAGTGTGCGAAGCCGCCCTTTTGCGCAGCGCTTGCATCCCAGGAAATCTCATAGTGCTTTGGAGTTACCGGCTTGCCCTCAAGATCGGTGATCTCTACAGATGTAGGCGTCATTGTGACAACCTCATCCTGGCCAAGCTCAATCGCCCTCTTTGTGAACTCAATAAAGGCGGCAACATCAGATGCCATGAAGTTTTCGCCATCACCCAAGCCGACAACTAGTGGTGAGTTACGTCGAACTCCAACGATTACATCTGGTGCATCGGCATGAATAGCGAGCAAGGTAAATGATCCTCGAAGAGCTTTGACTGCATCGCGCATCGCTGCGGTTAAATCCCCGTTGTGCTCCTTGCGTAAATCACTGAGCAAGTGGGCTACTGATTCTGTATCAGTTTCAGATGAAAACTTATGTCCCTTGGCTTCTAACTGCGCGCGAAGCTCGGTGTAGTTTTCAATAATTCCATTATGGATAACTGCAAGCTTTCCATCATTATCAACGTGAGGATGTGCATTTCCATCGGTCGGTCCACCATGAGTGGCCCATCGTGTATGGCCGATTCCTGAATGAACATTGGGCAGGGATGCGTCCAAAGAGTTTTCTAGATTTGAAAGCTTTCCCGCTTTCTTTTCGATAAATAACTTGCCTGGTGTTCCAAGGGCGATTCCCGCTGAGTCATAGCCGCGGTACTCAAGGCGTCGCAGGCCTTCAATCAAGGGATGTGAGGCAGATTGTGGTCCTGTGTAACCCACAATTCCGCACATAGATTATTTCCCCAGTTCCTTTTGAACTACTTCTGCAAGCTGCTGTGCAACTTCTTGGGCAAGGCTATCACTGGCGGCTTCAACCATGACTCTTACAAGCGCCTCGGTGCCTGATGCGCGCAATAAAACACGTCCTGACTCACCTAAGCGATCCTCTGCTGATTTCACCGCAGCTGCGATGTCGGTATTTCCTGGCAACTTATCTTTGGCGACATCTTTAACATTAATCAAGACCTGTGGGAATCGCACCATTGTCGACGCTAACTCTTGAAGAGTCTTTCCGGTACGAACAACTTCTTGCATCAACTGAAGTGCAGTCAGTAATCCATCGCCGGTATTGGCTAAATCGCGCATAATCACATGGCCAGATTGTTCGCCACCTAGTGAATAATCATTTGCGATCATGTTTTCTAAGACATAACGATCTCCTACTGGAGTCGTAACGACATTGACTCCTGCATCCTTCATCGCATGCATAAATCCAAGGTTGCTCATAACTGTTCCGACAACGGTCTCTGACTTTAGAACTCCGCGGGCTTTGAAGCCTCGCGCCAAAATTGTAAGGATGTGATCGCCATCGATTTCATTACCAGCAGCATCAATTGCTAAGCAGCGGTCAGCATCTCCATCGTGAGCAATTCCAAGATCTGCTCCCTCTTTAAGAACCGCTGAACGAAGTTGATGCAGATGAGTTGAACCGCAATCATCATTGATGTTCCAGCCATCTGGTTGATTGAAGATTGCAATAACTTCAGCGCCAGCTCGGCGGTAAACCTCAGGTGCTACAAATGAGGATGCACCGTTGGCGCAATCAACAACAATCTTCAGGCCTTTTAAAGGTGTTTCAACTGATGACAACAAGTGCTTCAGATACTTTTCTGTTGCAGAGTCATCATTAATAACGCGACCAACATTTTTTCCTGTTGGACGCTCCCAGTCTTCACCCATGCGTGCTTCGATTCGAGCTTCAATTGCATCATCTAGCTTTCCACCACCGCGAGCAAACAACTTAATTCCGTTGTCTGGCATTGGATTATGTGAAGCAGAGATCATCACTCCAAGATCGCACTTCAATTCAGCAACAAGATGTGCGATTGCTGGGGTGGGCAGTACGCCAACTCGATACACATTGATACCCGCACTAGTTAAACCAGCAACTACAGCAGCCTCGAGAAACTCCCCAGATGCGCGCGAATCCTGGCCAACTATTGCGGTTGGCTGATGATCCTTATTTGATGAGCTTTCAACCAGAATGTGGGCAGCAGCGACAGAAACATCTAATGCGAGTTCTGCGGTGAGATCACGATTGGCTAAGCCACGGATTCCATCGGTGCCAAAAAGCGCCATTGGAACTCCTTTGATAAAAGTGAATTAACGCTTTGAGTATTGAGAACGCTTACGAGCCTTCTTAAGACCGTACTTCTTGCGCTCAATAACACGTGCATCACGTGAAAGGAATCCAGCCTTCTTAAGTGCTGGACGGTTTGCTTCTTCATCAATCTGGTTGAGTGAACGAGCAACACCTAGACGAAGTGCGCCAGCTTGACCTGAAACTCCACCACCGTTGATGCGTGCAAAAACGTCGTACTGGTTCTCAGCACCAACTGTGCGGAATGGTTCTGACACTAGTTGTTGGTGAACCTTGTTTGGGAAGTAATTCTCAAGAGCCTTACCGTTTACAACCCAACGGCCTGTTCCTGGAACAAGACGAACACGTGCAACAGCTTCCTTACGACGACCAGTACCTGCACCAGGTGCCTTGATTGCTGGACGGTTAGTTGCTGGAGCTGGTGTTGAAGATGAGTATGAAGTAGGAGCTTCTTCGTTGTCGATAAAAGTTGTGTTCTCTGACATTTACAGTTCCTTTACTTCACGATTTGTGAAACTTGATTGAATACATATGGCTTTGGTGCTTGAGCAGCATGTGGATGCTCTGGACCTGCGTAAACCTTTAGCTTTGATGCGATCTGACGACCAAGTGAATTCTTTGGAAGCATTCCCTTGATTGCCTTTTCAACTGCACGTGTTGGGTGAGTCTCTAGAAGCTCGCCGTAAACAGTTGATGTTAAACCGCCTGGGAAACCTGAGTGATGGTGTGACCACTTCTGTGATGTCTTGTTACCTGACAACGCGATCTTTTCTGCGTTGATAACAACAACGAAGTCACCCATGTCCATGTGTGGAGCAAATGTTGTCTTGTGCTTTCCACGAAGTAGAACTGCAGCATGTGTTGCAAGACGGCCCAAGACCACATCTTGTGCATCGATGATGTGCCAGTTACGGACCGCATCACCAGCTTTTGGACTGTATGTACGCACGCTTTTGCCTACCTTCTTTTCTGTTTATATTGACGGCACCTTTTCAGGCGCAGAGGAGTAAGGGTACCCGCGTCAGGCTCAGGGGTCAAAATGGCCCTTATACGTCCTTACTCGGCATCTTGCGCTTCGCGACGCGCCACAGTTTTTGCCGCACGCTCTAAAAGCTCAGAGTCTGAGGGGTAATCCACCTGACGAAGGGTGAGGCCACAGGCCGGAAAGACCAAGCTATCCGATACCCGAACCTTGTTAGCCAGGGTCTCCTGGATCCATTCGGGGCCAAACCGACCATCTGCCACACAGACCACAGCCCCGACTAAGTTGCGAACCATTGAATAGCAAAAGGCATCGGCCACAATATCGCCCACTAAATAACCTTCTGAATCCCTCACCCATTCAAATCGCTGAAGCTGTCGAATCGTTGTCGCACCCTCACGAAACTTGCAATAGGCAGCGAAATCATGATCCCCCAGTAACAACTTGCTCGCCTCATTTAATTGTTCAACCGCTAAAGGCTTGTACCAAGAAGCAACGTCGTATCTATGAAGCGGCGGAATTACCTTGTTGGCATCCAAAATTCTGTAGGTGTAGTGGCGACGTAGCGCAGAAAACCGTGCATGAAAGGCTGGCGGCGCAATTGAAACACCCATAACCCGAACATCGGTATCTAAAATTCGATTTAATTTATAAGCGATCTCATCAAGGTTTATGCTCTCTGGAACATCAACATGGATAACCTGTCCGGTCGCATGAACTCCAGCATCTGTTCGGCCGGCAACAATGCTGTCGATCTTACTTTGCGAAATTATCGCAATCGCTTTTTCTACTTCTTCTTGAACAGTTCGGCGATCTGGTTGTTTTCCCCAGCCATAAAAATTTGTTCCATCGTATGCAAGATCAAGCCGTAAACGAAGAAACCCACTCTCAGGGTAGAGAGTGGGTTCCGTCATGAGAATAATTTCTAAGGATTAAAGACTTAGTTAGCTTTCTCTGTTACTAATTCAATTACTGCCATAGGTGCGTTGTCACCCTTGCGAGGACCGACCTTAGTGATACGTGTGTAGCCACCTTCGCGTGTTGCGAACTTTGGACCGATCTCAGTGAACAGAGTGTGTACAACATTCTTGTTCTGAATCTGTGCCATGACCTGACGACGTGCAGCTAGATCACCCTTCTTAGCGAAAGTGATTAACTTTTCTGCTAAGGGACGTAGGCGCTTAGCCTTTGCCTCTGTTGTTGTGATCTTGCCGTGCTCGAACAACTGCTCTGCGAGAGTGCGTAGAAGTAGTCGCTCATGTGATGGGCCTGAACCCAGACGAGGACCTTTGCTTGGTGTTGGCATTTCTTATCTCCTAGGCCTGCTCTGCATCGACGAAATCATCGTCGACTGATGCGTTGTAGTTCTGATGTTGGGTTGGATCGAAACCAACTGGGCTGTCCTTAAGAGACATTCCCATTGAGACAAGCTTTGCCTT
>JBJONC010000025.1:0-8630 GCA_046052005.1 Actinomycetota bacterium | reverse complement strand
CGGTTACCGATGCAAAGTTATTAAGTCTCGGTCAGGAAAAGTTAATTCCATGGCTTGCCGAAAATCCACAAGTTGCCTTGCAGCTGCTTGCACGTTTAGCGCAGCGTCTTCGCCGCACAAATGAAGCCGTTGGCGATCTAGTCTTTTCAGATGTTCCTGGACGCGTCGCTAAAGCACTTATTGATCTAGGTGAGCGTTTTGGTAAGCAAACCGATGAGGGTTTATTTGTTCACCATGATCTAACTCAAGAAGAGTTAGCTCAACTAGTTGGTGCATCCCGCGAAACCGTCAACAAAGCACTTGCTGATTTCGCAGGACGCAACTGGTTAAAACTTGATGGTCGCGCAGTACTAATTACAGATTTCGAACGACTTTCAAAAAGAGGAAAGTAGTTAGTTAGTCGGTAATTTCGACAGTTAGTTCAATCTCCACTGGTGAGTTAAGTGGGAGCTCGGCAATACCTACTGCGCTACGTGCATGCTTTGCGCCATCGCCCCAGATTGAGATGAAGAGCTCTGAAGCTCCATTGACTACACCTGGGTGACCGATAAATCCTGAAACACCATTGACGTAACCAACTACACGAACAATCTTTGTAATCTTGTTTACATCAGCAACTGTTTCAACAGCTGCAAGGCAGTTGAGTGCACAAATCTGTGCAAGCTCCTTTGCGCGCTCAGGAGTGATCTCTCCATCAACTTTTCCAACTCCAGCCATCTCGCCATTTGCTAATGGAAGTTGTCCCGCAGTGAAAACTAAATTACCTGTGCGAATCGCTGGTACGTAAGCAGCAACTGGCTTTGCTGCAACTGGAAGCTCTAAACCAAGCTCAGCAAGCTTTGCGCGAACATCTACTGTATTCATGCAAGTGGTCGCTTCATGTAAGCAACTAGCTGCTC
Source organism: Actinomycetota bacterium (assembly GCA_046052005.1). Classification (GTDB taxonomy): domain Bacteria; phylum Actinomycetota; class Actinomycetes; order Nanopelagicales; family Nanopelagicaceae; genus Planktophila. The sequence continues at coordinate 7,731 of JBJONC010000025.1, read as the reverse complement.
GCCAGTTCCTGGTGCTGGAATAACTTGTACAAGCTCCCAACCATCTGAACCCCACGTATCAAGAATCTGCTTTGTCGCATGTGAAAGAAGTGGAACGGTTGCGTATTCATACTTTGTCATTTGTTGAGACTCTCCTTCACTAGTGATGAAACAAGTGCTCCATCAGCCTTTCCTGCAATCTTTGGCTTAATCGCGCCCATTACCTTGCCCATATCTGCAGGGCCGGCAGCACCTGTTGATGCGATTGCATCAGCGATGATCTGCTTGATCTCATCTGCACTTAGTTGCGCTGGCAAATACTTGGCAATAACTTCGCCTTCAGCTTTTTCAAGCGCTGCCTTTTCTGCATGACCTGCACCTTCAAAAGCTTCTGCTGCTTCGCGACGCTTTTTGGCTTCGCGTGACAACACCACAATTACTTCATCATCACTTAATTGGCGTGCTTCTTTTCCAGCAACCTCTTCATTGGTGATTGCAGTTAAAACCATGCGAATGGTGCTTGATGTAATTTCATTGCGACCGCGAATCGCTTCGGTTAGGTCGTTGCGAAGGGTTTCTTTAATGCTCATGCTGTGAACTCTACCGCCAGAAGTTCAGCGATTTGGGCGGTATTTAACGCCGCTCCCTTGCGGAGGTTATCTCCACAAACGAACATGTCTAGTGCCATTGGATCATCAAGGCTCTTACGAACTCGACCAACCCATGTTGGATCTGTGCCTACAACATCTGCAGGTGTTGGGAACTTGTAGTTCTCTGGATCATCAACCAACTTCACTCCAGCAGCGTTCTGCAAAATATCTTGAGCAGCCTTACGTGAAGGCTCCTTTTCAAATACAGCGTGAACTGTCAGTGAGTGGGTGGTAATTACAGGAACACGAACACAAGTAGCTGAAACCTTTAGATTTGGAAGGCCCAGAATCTTGCGTGACTCATTGCGAACCTTGAGCTCTTCAGATGAATAACCATCTTGCTTTAGTGAACCAGCCCATGGAATTACATTCAAAGCCAATGGTGCAGGAAATGGTCCAAGATCCTTAACAAAGTTACGAACATCGCCCGCATTTGTTCCGGCATCTGTTCCTGCAACTTGTGAAATCTGTGCAACTAGGGCATCGATGCCTGCTTGTCCTGCACCAGATGCTGCTTGGTACGATGAAACTACAAGCTCCTTCAAACCATATTCTTTATGAAGCGCACCAAGTGCAACGATCATTGAAAGTGTTGTGCAGTTTGGATTTGAAATAATTCCACGCGGACGATTCTTTGTTTGCTCCGGATTTACTTCTGGAACTACCAAAGGAATATCTGCATCCATGCGGAATGCGCCAGAGTTATCGACAACTACCGCACCGCGTGATGCCGCGATTGGTCCCCACTCTGCAGAAACCTCATCTGGAACATCGAACATAGCAACATCGATACCATCAAAGGCTTCTGGTGAAAGAGCTACGACGGTTAGCTCCTCCCCACGACAAACCAACTTCTTTCCTGCGCTACGTGCCGAAGCGATAAGACGAATCTCTCCCCAAACATCAGGGCGTTCAGACAAAATTCCGAGCATCACAGTGCCGACCGCACCAGTTGCTCCGACTACTGCAAGTGAAGGCTTCTTACTCATCGTCCGGTTCCTCCATATACAACAGCCTCATTTTGATCTGCATCCAACTCAAAAGCAGTGTGTGCAGCCTTCGCGCCACGCTCTAGATCAGATTCGCGACAGATAATGGAGATGCGAATCTCTGATGTTGAAATCATTTCGATGTTTACACCTGCATCTGAGAGCGCACCAAAGAATGTCGCTGTTACGCCAGGATGTGAGCGCATACCAGCGCCAACTAATGACAATTTACCGATTTGATCATCGTATTGAATTGAAGCAAAACCAACTTCACCTTGGAGCTTCTGCAAAATAGCAGTTGCTGCTGCACCTTCAGCCTTTGGCAAGGTAAATGAGATATCTGTAAGTCCTGTTGCAGCGGCAGAAACATTTTGAACAATCATGTCGATGTTGATATCGGCATCTGCAATCGCTTGAAAGATACGTGCAGCAACACCGGTGCGATCAGGTACGCCGACGATCGTAATCTTTGCCTCAGATTTGTCATTTGCGATACCTGAGATAATTGCTTGCTCCATTGCTCCTCCTTCAGGATGATCTTTGACCACCCATGTTCCTTCATTAGTTGAAAAAGATGAACGTACGTGAATTGGTAAGTTGTATCGGCGTGCATATTCAACGCAACGCAAGTGCAGAACCTTTGCTCCGCTTGCTGCGAGTTCAAGCATCTCGTCGTAAGTAACTGTCTTCAACTTACGTGCAGCTGGAACAACTCGTGGGTCTGCGCTAAAGACACCATCAACATCTGTGTAAATTTCGCAAACATCTGCATCAAGTGCAGCAGCTAAAGCAACAGCGGTTGTATCGCTACCACCGCGACCTAAAGTTGTTACATCCTTTGTATCTTGAGAAATTCCTTGGAAGCCAGCAACAATTGCAATCGCTCCGCTTTCTAGCGCTTCCTTAATTCGACCAGGCGTCACATCGATGATGCGAGCGCGACCATGTGCAGATGTTGTGATCACACCAGCTTGGCTTCCTGTAAATGAGAGAGCCTCATGCCCTAGGTTGTTGATCGCCATTGCAAGCAGCGCCATCGAGATTCGCTCGCCCGCGGTTAACAACATATCTAGTTCGCGACCCTGAGGGATCGGCGTGATCTGTTCAGCCAGATCAATGAGTTCGTCGGTGGTATCGCCCATGGCTGAGACCACAACAACAACCTGATTTCCGTCCCGCTTAGCCGCAACAATTCTGTTGGCTACGCGCTTCATACCCTCAGCATCTGCGACCGAGGATCCGCCATATTTCTGAACAATGAGTCCCATGGCTCAATCATGAACCAGATATCCCGCTGGGGCTACTCGATTTCCGTAGTTTCTTAAATAATGAGACGGGATACGTTTCAAATAATGAGATTAAACATCCCTGCGGCCTTCAAAGGCACGTCCGAGCGTGACCTCATCGGCATATTCCAAATCTCCGCCTACTGGAAGACCGCTGGCTAGGCGCGAGACCTTTATATCCATCGGCTTAATCAGGCGGGATAGATAGGTAGCTGTCGCTTCACCCTCTAGGTTCGGGTCGGTCGCAAGGATGACTTCGACGATATTGGCATCGGCAAGGCGTGCCATTAATTCACGAATTCGAAGCTGTTCTGGACCGATGCCATCGATCGGAGAAATCGCTCCACCAAGCACATGGTACTTACCGCGGAATTCGCGGGTTCGCTCGATTGCGATTACATCCTTGCTCTCTTCAACAACACAAATGATTGTGTTGTCACGACGAGGATCTCGACAGATGCGGCACTCATCCTCTTCCGAAACATTTCCACACTGCACGCAAAACTTAACCCGCTCTTTTACAACGCGAATTGAATCCACGAGCGCTGATGCAACTTCAGAATCTGATTGCAAAATATGGAATGCAATACGCTGCGCGCTCTTTGGACCAATACCTGGCAAGCGACCTAGCGCATCAATGAGATCTTGAATTGCACCTTCGTACATTCCTGACATCTATTACTTACCTTCAATAACTTTTGCGCCAAGTTCCTTAGCTAGCAACGCCGCGCCAGTTAACTGCACCGGATCATTTGGAGCCTCAGATGTGCGAGTCTCGCGCGCAGCTGGAGTATTTGTATCAATCGAAGGATCAACAACAACCGCAATCTTTCGATCCAACCCCACCACATCAATAAATGCGTTGCGCAGAATCACATCAGATTCAGATCGCTCAAAGCTTTCCTTTGCGCCAGCATTAACAATGCCAATCGTGATCGCATTTTCATCAACGCTCAACACCTGCGCACTTGCTGACAACAGCGACCAAGTAAGTCTGCGACGCTTCTTTACATCCTCAATAACATCCGGCCACGCACGTCTTAGTGCGGCAATATCGAAGTTACCCGGAACCTTTGGTGCGGCGACCGGGGCGGATTCCTTTGCTTTAACCGCTGGTGCAACTTTCTCAACCTTAGAAGGAGTGACTTCTGAAACCGAATGAGCAGAGGTTGTAGTTTCTTTTGGCTCTGCGGTTCGTGTTTCAGAGGAACGACTGGATGTAAGAGGTGCAATGTTTTCCGCACGTTCCAAACGTTCAATGCGAGAGAGCATTCCCGCTTCTGTGTTGTCCCCGATCGGCAACAAAATGCGTCCGCAGATGAGCTCAAGGATTAAGCGCGGCGCAGTCGCCCCACGCATTTGGGTAAGCCCCTCTGCTGCTATATCCGCAGCACGCGAAAGGTTTGCAGTACCAATTCTGTTTGCCTGATTGCGCATACGTTCCATCTGATCATCAGGCATATCGCGCAAAATCGAATTAGCGGTTGAATCCTTTAGCGCATCAACGATCATCAAGTCGCGAATACGTTCCAACATATCGCTAGTAAAGCGACGTGGATCATGTCCTGATTCAATGACGCGATCAATTGTCTTAAACAAGGTTGCGCCATCATGTGCGGCTATCGCATCAATTGCATCATCTAGCAAAGCGCCATCTGTAAATCCAAGAAGTTGAATTGCGATTTCGTAGCTCACGCCATCTTTACCGGCACCTGCGAGCAGCTGGCCAAGAACAGATAACGCATCACGAACTGAACCACCAGATGCGCGAACAACAAGTGGAATTACACCCTTTGCAACCTTTACACCTTCAGCATTACAAACCTTTTCAAGGTGAGCAGCCAAAGTTCCTGGTGGAACTAAACGGAATGGATAGTGATGTGTACGTGAACGAATAGTTGCAATCAACTTATCTGGTTCAGTTGTAGCAAAGATAAAAATAACGTGCGCAGGTGGCTCTTCAACAACCTTTAGCAATGCATTAGCTGCACCTGGTCCAAGCTGATGCGCTTCATCGATGATGTAAATCTTGTAACGACTTTGTACCGGTGCAAAAAATGCTTTGTCGCGAAGATCGCGTGCATCATCTACTAAACCGTGGGTCGCAGCATCTAACTCAATAACATCTAATGAACCTGGACCGTTCGCAACTAAATCTTTACATGATTGGCATTCGCCGCAAGGATTTGGTGTTGGTCCCTTTTCGCAGTTAAGCGAGCGCGCCATGATTCGCGCGCTAGAAGTTTTTCCGCAACCACGTGGACCGCTAAACAAGTATGCGTGGTGTGTGCGACCTGATTCCAAAGCATTTGAAAGTGGAACAGTTACATGCTCTTGTCCGATGACATCTGCAAAAACAGAGGGGCGATATTTACGATACAAAGCTAATGACATCGTCCTGCTCCTCTACTGTTCGACGCAATTTAATAGGACCCCTCGCACACCCGCCAGAGCGGACCTACCCTTGCTGCATTCCTGCCCTGGGGGAGTTCAGTACGGTAACGCCGTACGAGGGATCTGGTGTAATCATAGTTATACCCACCGATAGAGTTCTCCCCCTCGGGAGGATTCGCATAGCGGCCGAGTGCGCACGCTTGGAAAGCGTGTATAGGGCAACCTATCGAGGGTTCAAATCCCTCATCCTCCGCCAGAAATTGGAGTTCAGATGCCTGAGACCAGCTTCCTTCATCTGACGACAAAGCAGGCTTGGGAAGATGCATTAAAGGTTGGTACCTACTCCCTATCGACAAAGGGAAAGACTCTTGAAGAAGTTGGTTTCATTCACGGCTCTTTTGCAGACCAAGTTGAAGAGGTTGCTTGCTTTGTATTTGCTGGATCAACTGAAGAGTTAGTCGTCCTGCATTTGAATATAGATGAATTGGAATCGCAGGGCATCTTGGTGCGGGTTGAAGAGGCCAGCAACGGAAAATCGTATCCGCATATATATGGAGCGATTCCTTGCGAATTAGTTGATCGAGTGTCAGAAGCTCACATGAGCGCACAAGGGCTTCAAATTAATTAGGCTCCTACAAAATTCAAGAAGGTACCATTAGGCCGTGATTGGGAATCATGTTGCGTTAAGGCCGCTTGAAATATCGGATGCGCAAAAGCTCTGGGATCTCATTGGAAATGACATTGATACCTGGCGCTGGGTTGGAAGTGGCGCACCAGTTCCGTCCTCGGCAGAAGATCTTCACAATGAATTTCTTCGAAAGATTAATCGACCAGACTCTGAGTATTTCGCAATAATTGATATATCAACGGGCAAAGTAATCGGTTCCTCTGCTTTCATAGATATTCGTGAAGAAGATCGCCACTTCGAAATTGGAAGCACTTTCATCGCACCTACCTTTCGAGGAGGAAACAGAAATGTGGAAGCCAAGTACTTGATGCTGACTGAGGCCTTTGAAAATCGAGGTGCGGTGCGGATTACAATCAAAGCAAATGCAGCGAACGTACGATCGCGGAGAGCAATTGAAAAAATTGGCGCAAAATTAGAAGGACTCTTAAGAAACCAGCGCCAAGAACGTGATGGAACATGGCGTACCGCTGCCTATCATTCCGTGATTGTTGAAGAGTGGCCTGAAACCAAAGAAAGACTGAAGAAAATACTCAGCCAAGAAAGTTAGATCTCGACGCCTATGAACTTGGTTTGTAGGAACTCATGAATTCCATCGAAGCCACCTTCGCGGCCCAAGCCTGATTGCTTCACGCCACCAAATGGTGCAGCTGGATCAGAGATAACTCCCTTATTGATCGCGACCATTCCAGACTCCATCGCCTCTGCGGTGCGCAACGCGCGTGTGAGGTTTGAAGAGAAGACATAACTAATAAGACCGAACTCGGTGTCATTAGCCATCTCGATACCTTCTTCATCAGTATCAAAGATGACGATCGGTGCGACTGGACCAAAGATTTCATGAAGCAGGATTGGGTTGTCCTTTTCAACGATCAAAACCGTTGCTGGATAGAAAGCTCCATCGCCTTCTGGCTTTACTCCGCCAATCTCAACCTTTGCGCCTGCTGCAACTGATTGATCAACCAACTCTGCAATCTTGTTGCGCTCCTTCATTGATACAGATGCGCCAAGAGTTGTTGTTGCTTCAGTTCCGCGTCCCATTACATAGCTGCTCATGGACTTAGTCATTTCAGCGATGAACTTATCTGCGATTCCTCGTTGTACAAAGATGCGGTTTGCAGATGTACATGCAGCGCCACCGTTGCGCATCTTTGCTAGTGAAAGTTGCGGAATAGTTACAGCTAAATCTGCATCATCATGAATAACAACTTGTGCATTTCCACCAAGCTCCATTGAACAACGAATAACTCGATCTGCTGCTTCCTTGAGCAAGATGCGACCAACTTCAGTTGAACCGGTAAATGAAAGGTTCTTCACGCGTGGATCATGAAGCATCTTTGAAATTGCAGGGCCAGTCTTTTCTGGAAGAACAAGGTTAAGCACACCCTTTGGCAATCCTGCGCGCTCCATCAAATCAACGATGTACATCGCTGTTAATGGTGTTTCACCTGCTGGCTTCAAAATCATTGTGCAACCAGCTGCAACTGCAGGACCAATCTTGCGAGTAGCCATACCTGCAGGGAAGTTCCACGGTGTAATAAGAATTGAAAGACCGATTGGCTCGTGAGTTACAAGAATTCGCTTGTCACCAGATGGTGATTTACGGAAATCTCCAGGGGTGCGAACAGTTTCTTCAGCAAACCAACGGAAAAATTCGGCGGCATATGTTGCTTCACCACGAGCATCTGGCATCGCTTTGCCATTTTCTCGTGAGATCAAAGTTGCGATCGCTTCATTTTCAGCGGTCA
>JBJONC010000024.1:0-9428 GCA_046052005.1 Actinomycetota bacterium | reverse complement strand
ATCGCCCGAAGTATTGGAAATCTAACCTTTCCGGCGCAGTTTCTATTGGTGCTTGCCGCTAATCCCTGTCCGTGCGGCAAATTCACAGGTCGCGGCCGCAACTGCACATGTACTTCGCAACAGGTGCGGCGTTATCTAGGAAAGCTTTCTGGTCCCTTAATGGATCGCATAGATCTGCGTGTTCAAGTAGAACCGGTAGGTCGAGTTGATATGGCCCGCAATGAACTGGGTGAAAGCAGCGCGGTAATTCGTGAACGTGTAATCACCGCTCGAAAAGTTGCTGAAAAACGTTTTGCCGGAATGGGATGGAGCCTTAACTCGCAGATTCCTGCGCGAGCCTTGCGATCAACCTTTCAACCCGAAAGAGCTGCGATGAACTTCTTACATAATGAACTCGACCACGAACACATCACTGCACGTGGCTTGCACAAAATTATTAGAACATCGTGGAGCTTTGCAGATCTACACGGACATTCTGTTCCGACTATGGAGGATGTCCATGCTGCACATGCCATGAGAGGCAAGGTCGAAGGATGAATGAACAGTTAGCAAGGGCTGCTTTGTTTAGCCTGATCGAAGGTGGACATACATTTTGGTGTGCTGAGATATCAACATATGGCGCGCTAACTGTTTACAACAAGTTAATCAACGGGGGATATGACACGATTAAGTATGAAAAGTTGATAACAAACCTGCGTGCTACCAGTGGTGACAAAGTCTTAAGCGAGATTGATAAGCATTATGCGCGATTGATTACACCCGCAGATGAGGATTGGCCCGTGCAGCTCAATGATCTAGCTGCACCACCCATTGGTTTGATATTCAAAGGCAACCTTTCCGCTTTGCACCAACCTTCACTAGCGATTGTCGGAACCCGAAACCCAACATCGTATGGTGCGCGAATTGCTGGAGATTTCGCTGCAGGTTTCGCAGATCGCGAATGGGCGATCGTCAGTGGCGGTGCATATGGCATTGATTCATATGCGCATAAAGGGGCACTGATCGCTGAAGGAATCACAGTAGCTGTCGTTGCTTCAGGTATTGATATCAACTATCCAGCAGGCAACACCAGATTGTTTTCAGAAATCTGCGAATCCGGTGCAATCGTTACCGAGTTCATGCCAGGACATAAAGCATTACCCAATCGCTTCTTGACCCGCAATCGCATCATCGCCGCACTATCTAAAGCAACCCTTGTAGTAGAAGCGGCGTTTCGCAGTGGATCGTTGCGAACCGCTCGTGATGCCGCCGAGATCTTTCGACCTGTAATGGCGATACCTGGGCCAATTAACTCGCCGACCAGCGAAGGATGTCACCGCCTTATTGGAGAAAGAGCGGCAGAGATAGTGACATCAGTGGCAGATGCAGTGGAGTTTGTCGGCGTTAATTAATGAGAGAATAAGCCCATGAGTGATTTCCGTTCGGGCTTTGTTGCCATTGTTGGCCGCCCAAACGTTGGAAAATCTACTCTGATTAATGCGCTGGTTGGTAGCAAGATTGCGATAACTTCACATCATCCCAATACAACACGAACAGCGATTCGCGGCATTGTTCATCGCCCAGAGTTTCAAGCGGTACTAGTTGATACACCAGGTGTTCATAAGCCAAAGACTTTGTTAGGCCAGCGCTTGAATCAAGTTGTCGATCAGAGCATGGACTCGGTCGACATCGTCATTATGTGTATTCCGGCAGATGAAACATCTGGCGCAGGAGACACCTTTATCGCAGCCGAAATAGCTAAGCATCCAAAGGCCAAGAAGTTTGCGGTAATAACAAAGACAGATTTGATTTCAAAGGAAAAACTCGCGGTTCGCTTACTTGGGATCATGAAAATCGCCGAAGGTTTTGTTTGGGATGAAATCATTCCGGTGTCTGCAGCGATTCATGATCAGGTAGATCTGCTCAACGAACTTATTGGAAAGAACCTTCCTGCTGGACCTCAGTACTATCCAGAAGGTACAACTAGCGATCAAGCCATCGAGCAGTTGATTTGCGAATTTATTCGAGAAGCAGCGTTGCAAGATGTCCGCGAAGAGCTTCCACATTCAATTGTTGTGACTATTGATGAGTTTGGTGAGCGGGAAGAAAAGGGTTCACGCCCATTCTTTGATGTTCATGCGACCATTCACGTCGAGCGCGATACTCAACGTGCGATCTTGTTAGGACACCAAGGTGCCCGTCTGAAGGAGATTGGAATCCGTGCACGTGCTGATATCGAGCGCGCACTTGCGGCAAAGATTTTCCTAGGACTTCACATCAAGGTTTCAAAAGAGTGGCAGAAGGATCCAAAACTGCTGGCAAAACTTGGCTTTGGTGAAAAAGCTTAACTAACCGCTTTTTCCTGGTTCTTTCTGCTTGCTAAGTAAGAGCCAACTAACACCAATGGCAAACCGATGATGATTCCAACGGTTAATGGCTCGCGCAAAATAATTACACCTAATACGACCGCCACCGCAGTATTTAAGTAAGTAACCAGCGAACCACGGGCAGGACCGATCTCATCCATTAACTTAAAGAACAAGATGAAGGCAAAAGCTGTACTGAAGACACCCAGTGCAATTAATGAAAGCGCTGAATCGAGTGAAATGCTCGATGGCCATTGAGCGATTGCAACCGGTGCCCAGAAAATAGTCGTAAGCGCCATGGCAAGACCATTGATTGCAATTCCATCAACGAGCGGCAAGTTAGATGTCACCATGATGACCGCGTATGAGTAACCCATTGCAGCCAGAATCACCATCGCGATTGATAGTGGGTCACTGGTTCCAGTCAAGCTTTCGATACCGACAACTAAAATCAAACCAATAAAACCAACGACGATTCCGATAATTCGCTTGAACTGCCAGACTGAATGATCGCCACGCAAAGATGTAATGATGGTTGCAAAGATTGGAACTGTTGAAACAAGTAAGCCCGCTAGTCCAGAGTTAATCTTTTGCTCAGCGGTTGTAATGAGGATCCAAGGTCCGATCATCTCCATGAGTGCGTAGAAAGCGACAAACTTGAAACCTAATACAGCGCCTTTAAACTTCTTACGATACAAAGCAACAGGAATCAGAATTGATGCACCAATCAAGGTACGACCAGCAACAACAGCTGCGGGTGGAAAATCTTCGACCGCTACCTTCATCAGAAGGTAAGGAATTCCCCACAAAATGCCAACCAAAACAAAGTGGAACAGCGCTTTACGACTCATTTAGCCAATCACCTTGCGATAGAGATCCACGGTCAACGCTGCAACGGCATCCCACCCGAATAGTTTTTGAGCTCGTGCGCGACCTGCAGCCCCGTACTTCTTGAGCAAATCTGGTTGAGACATCAATCGTGTAATTGATTCAGTTAACGCCTTTTCAAAAGGTGCGGCCTCACCGTTGTAATCAACTAGCTCGCCAGTTTCCTTGTCAGCGACAACTTCTGGAATTCCACCTACTCGAGAGCCAAGAACTGCGGTTTCGCAGCCCATCGCCTCGAGATTAACGATTCCAAGTGGCTCATAAATTGACGGACAAACAAATAGATCTGCCGCGGTTAGCATTGCGGTCAACTGATCATGCGGCAACATCTCTTTGATCCACCACACGTTGCTGCGAGTTGATTGAAGCTCAGCGATTAAGGCTGCAACTTCATTGCCGATACCTTCTTCATCTGGGCTTCCTGCCGCCAAAACCAAACCAAATTCAGCTGGAACATCCTTCCAAGCGCGCAGTAAATGAGCCAAACCTTTTTGACGGGTAATGCGTCCTACAAAGATCGCATAAGGCCCAGTAACACCGAAACTTTCTAGAACTGATGAATCATGGTTTGGTGCAAACTTGTTGGTGTCTACGCCATTTCTAATTGTGACAACCTTGGCTGGATCAATTGCGGGGTAGGCCTTCAAAACATCTGCACGCATTCCATCACTTACAGCGATGATTGCACTTGCAGCTTCATAGGCGGTCTTTTCTGCCCACGAAGAGATTCGATAACCGCCGCCAAGTTGTTCAGATTTCCAGGGGCGTAAAGGTTCTAGGGAGTGCGCGCTGACGATGTGGGGGATTCCATGTTGAAGAGATGCAACATGACCTGCCATGTTTGCATACCAAGTATGTGAGTGAACAACATCTACATGGCCAAGATGGGTTGCCATTTCAAGATCGATCGCTAAAGCTTGAACCGCTGGATTGGCATCAGCAAAACCAAGGGGTAGCGAGTAACCAAAAGCATCATCGCGCTTTCCACCAAAGCAGTGAACATCGACATGAACATCATTAATAGTGCGAAGGGCTTGCGTTAACTGGAGGACATGCACCCCAGCGCCACCATAAATGGCCGGTGGCCACTCTTTGGTAACGATTCCAACCTTTAACGCGGTCATATCTTTGAAAACCTCTTCCTTCGACAAGGGTGAAAGGCTATCGTTAAGACATGGCCAAACTGCAACTTCCGCTCAGCATTGTTCTTGCTGGTGGCGAAGGAAAGCGCTTAATGCCGCTTACCGCAGATCGTGCCAAGCCCGCGGTTCCTTTTGGTGGCTCATATCGTTTGATTGATTTTGTCTTATCTAATCTGGCAAATGCCAACATGCTCAAGATCGCAGTGTTGACTCAATACAAATCTCACTCTCTCGACCGTCACATAACAACGACGTGGCGCATGTCATCACTTCTTGGAAATTACATCACTCCGGTGCCAGCTCAGCAGCGCCTTGGACCACGTTGGTATACGGGTAGTGCCGATGCGATCTTGCAGAACTTCAATTTGATTCATGATGAAGATCCAAAGCATGTTTTGGTTTTTGGTGCAGACCACGTGTACCGAATGGATCCGATGCAGATGTTCCAGCAACATGTTGATACCGGTGCCGGTGTAACCGTTGCTGCAATTCGCATGCCGCGTTCAGAGGCACACGAATTTGGCGTAATCGAATTAGCCGATGATGGAATCACTATTAAGGCGTTCCATGAAAAGCCTGCCAACCCACCTGCAATGCCAGGTCATCCCGAGCTATCACTAGTTTCTATGGGTAATTACATTTTCAAGCGCGATGTTATGGAAGAAGCGTTGATTCTAGATTCTGAAGATATTGAATCCCGCCATGACTTGGGTGGAAACATCATTCCATTTTTAACGTCACAAGGTCAGGCGATGGTCTACGACTTTGCAAACAATGTTGTTCCCGGAGAAACTGAACGCGATAAGGGTTACTGGCGCGATGTAGGTTCAATAGATGCCTATTACGACGCACACATGGACCTTGTCTCTGTTCACCCAATTTTTAATCTTTACAACCGTGATTGGCCATTGCTTACAAATCCACCATCACTGCCACCTGCAAAGTTCAGTGAGGGGGGAGCAGCCCATGATTCAATCGTTGGTGCCGGCTCGATTGTTTCTGGTGGAATTTTGCATGGATCAGTAGTTTCTTACGATGTTTCAGTTGGAAAAGCTGCCATTGTTGAAGGTACGGTTTTGATGCCTAATGTGCGCATCGGGGAGAAGGCAATTATCCGTAAAGCGATTCTGGATAAGAGCGTGATCGTAGATCCAGGTGCACAAATCGGAGTTGATCTAGAGCGTGATCGTCAACGCTTCACTGTAAGCGAAGGTGGAATTGTTATTGTCGGTAAGGGTGTTCGAGTTACCGTTTAATTCGTGTCACCAGTTTTCGGTATTGCTCTTTAACTCTTTGTAACGCTCCATTACATCTGGAGTTGCCGCACTTGAATGGTGCGTAACTTCGCCTAGATTCCACGTTGGCATTTCACCCAGCAAAGCCCACGCAGCTTGTTTAGCTGCACCGTTTGCAACGTATTCACCTGCTGGAGGAACCAAGACTTCACGGCCAAAGAGTGCGCTGGCAATAACAGGAACCGCTGGATTCTTGGCTGCGCCACCGATTAACAAAATGCGATTAACGCCAACCCCTAATGCAACTAACGCATCTACGGCATCAGCCAATCCCGCAAGCATTCCTTCAACCATTGCGCGCGCAATATCTTCTTGATTTGAGTTGTTTAAGTTCATCCCTGCAAAGACACCTGTTGCTGTGGGGCGATTAGGTGTTCTTTCACCTTCAAAGTAGGGAAGAAGGGTTAAGCCATGTGCACCAGGTTGTGCGGCAAGTGCCAACTGCCCGACTTCATCATGGTTCTTACCAAGAATTCGACATGCAGCATCCAAAATTCGGGCAGCGTTTAATGTGCAGACCAACGGTAAGTAACGACCTGTGGCATCGGCAAATCCTGCAACCGCACCTGATGGATCATGTGTCGGGGTTTGGGAAACTGCAAAAGCGGTTCCGCTTGTTCCTAATGAAACAATTACATCTCCTGGTTGTGCTTGTAAACCCAATGCAGCTCCGGCGTTATCGCCAGCACCTGCTGCAATAGGTATTCCAGACACAGTTGTTCCGCCAAATTTAGCTGGCTCAATAATTGTTGGAAGTCTTAACTCTTGATCATGACGAAGCGCTAAACGCACAATATCTTCGCGGTAATGGGATGTACTTGGATCAAAATAACCCGTACCTGATGCATCACTGCGATCGGTAAATAGTTTTGATAAATCCTTGCCACCTTGAAGCTGCCATGACAACCAATCATGCGGCAAGGCAATAGAAGCAACGCGTGATGCGTTATGCGGTTCATGAACTGCCATCCAACGAACCTTGGATGCGGTAAATGATGCAACTAATTTAGAACCAACTTTTCGAGCAATCTCTTCATCCCCGCCAACCTCGCGGTTGAGATCATCTGCTTCCTTGGCAGAGCGTGTGTCATTCCACAAAAGCGCTGGCCTAATTACTTCGCCATCAGAATCCAGTGCAACCATTCCGTGCTGCTGTCCTGCAATAGAAATAGCGTCAACATCATCTAATCCGCCCGCATCTTTAAAGGCGGCATGTATCGCAGTTAGCCAATGCGCTGGATCGACCTCGGTTCCATCGGGGTGGGCGGCGCGACCTTCTCGCACTAATTGGCCTGTATGGGCATCGCGAATAACTACCTTTACCGATTGGGTCGAAGAATCCACGCCGGCGATGAGTTGTCGATTAGCCATGGGGCAAGGCTAGACTGTGCCAGTCAGCGTTGACCATAGGTGGCGGAAAGAGTTTGAGCCACACAATCAAACAATAAAATTGTTGGAGTAAATCATGCGTATTGGTGTCCTCACTGGCGGCGGAGATTGCCCTGGTCTTAACGCGGTTATCCGCGCAGTAGTTCGTAAAGGTGTTAAAGAGTACGGTCACGAGTTTGTTGGTTTCCGTGATGGATGGAAGGGACCTCTAGAGGGTCTAACCATGCCTTTGAACATCGAGACAACTCGTGGAATCTTGCCTCGCGGTGGAACCATTCTTGGCTCATCACGTACAAACCCTTTCAAGATCGAGGGTGGCGTAGAAAAGATTAAGGAAAACCTTGAGAAGGCTGGCATCGATGCGTTGATCGCAATCGGTGGAGAAGACACTCTTGGTGTTGCAACAAAGCTTGATGCGCTTGGCGTCAAGGTGATTGGTGTTCCAAAGACGATCGATAACGATCTCAACAACACTGATTACACATTTGGTTTTGATACATCTGTAAATATCGCAGTCGAAGCGATCGATCGTCTACACACAACCGCTGAATCACACCACCGTGCTTTGATCGTTGAAGTTATGGGCCGTCACGCAGGTTGGATCGCGCTTCACTCAGGTCTTGCAGGCGGAGCGACCTGTATCTTGATTCCAGAGCAGAAGTTCTCTGTTGACAAGGTATGTGAATGGGTTGAGTCTCGTTTCAAGTCTCACTACGCACCAATCATCGTTATCGCCGAGGGTGCAATTCCTCAAGATGGTGACATGGTTGTTAAGGATCAAACCCTTGACTCATTTGGTCACGTCAAGCTTTCAGGTATCGGTGACTGGCTTGCCGGTCAGATTGAAGAGAAGACAGGCAAGGAAGCACGCACATCTGTATTGGGCCACATCCAACGTGGTGGAACTCCAACAGCATTTGACCGTGTACTCGCTACTCGCTTTGGTCTGCATGCCATCACAGCCGCTCACGAAGGTGACTGGGGCAAGATGGTCGCTCTTCATGGCACAGATATCGCCCGTGTTCCACTGGCATCTGCGACTGAAAAGCTAAAGACCGTGCCTCTTGAGCTGTACAAGGAATCAGAGATCTTCTTCGGATAATTGCCCCGCGCAATTACCTTTGAACTCTCTAGACTTCTCTAATGAACTCGAATTCGAGCACACAGTTAGACACTCTGTTCACACCTGGTCTCGTGGCTGCGCAGCAACCAACATGGCCAGGTGGTCCAGAGGGTCCACAAGTTAAAGCCGCGGTCGCAGAGCTTAAAGCTTTGCCTCCGTTGGTTTTTGCTGGTGAATGTGATGATCTCAAAGCTCGCATCGCGCTCGCTGCAGAAGGAAAAGCTTTTTGGTTACAAGGTGGCGATTGCGCAGAAACCTTTGCATCAGCCACAGCGGATTCAATTAGAAATCGCATTAAGACAATTCTTCAAATGGCTGCGGTCTTGCAGTACTACTCAAGTCTTCCCGTTATCAAGGTTGGTCGAATGGCGGGGCAGTTTGCTAAGCCTCGTTCCAGTGATTTTGAAACTCGCGGTGATGTAAAACTTCCTGCCTACCGTGGTGATGCAGTTAATGACATTGAATTTACAGAAGCCGCACGTACTCCAGACCCAATGCGTTTGGTTCGTGTGTACAACACATCTGCGGCAACCCTTAACTTAGTTCGTGCCTTTACCCAAGGCGGTTTTGCTGATCTTCGCCAAGTTCATGAATGGAACAAGGGCTTCATCCGCGATTCAAAGGTCGGCGATCGCTACGAAAAGATGGCAGATGAGATTGGTCGCGCACTAGCGTTCATGAAATCAGCAGGGGTTGATCCAGAAAGCTTTAAGTCTGTTGATTTCTTTGCAAGTCATGAAGCTTTGATCATGGAGTACGAGAAGGCGTTAACACGTATCGATTCACGTACAGGTGATGCTTACGATGTTTCTGGCCACTTCATTTGGATCGGTGAGCGCACACGTCAGCTAGATGGTGCACATGTTGATTTCGCATCAAAGGTTCGTAACCCAATTGGTATCAAGCTTGGACCAAAATCAACGGTTGAAGATGCACTTGCATTGATCGACAAGTTAGATCCAAACCGCGAACCAGGTCGAATTACATTTATTACACGTATGGGTGCCAAGAACATCCGCGAAATCTTGCCAGCACTAGTTGATGGCGTAACGAAATCTGGTGCCAAGGTGCTGTGGGTGTGCGATCCAATGCACGGAAACACCTACGAAGCTCCAACTGGTTACAAGACCCGTAGCTTTGATGATGTTATGGATGAGGTAAAGGGCTTCTTTGAAGTTCACAAAGCGCTTGGAACTCATCCTGGTGGAGTCCACATCGAACTCACTGGTGATGATGTCACTGAGTG
>JBJONC010000023.1:0-10188 GCA_046052005.1 Actinomycetota bacterium | reverse complement strand
CGCCTCTCGCTGTGAGCCTGCCCGAAGGGGGCCGTTTTGGAACATTGCTAACTTACCTCTAATCTTGTCCCCTATCCATACTTCGGCGGTAACGCTTTGGTAAGGATTTGCGGGAGTGGTGAAATGGCAGACACGCAGGTCTTAGGAACCTGTGTCTTCGGACGTGCGGGTTCAAGTCCCGCCTCCCGCACACTAAGTTTTTTAGAGAGTTCAATGTAGCCATGGCAAAGAAATCACCAGCCAAAATCAAAAAAGAGGCCGCTGAAATTAAGCGAGCTGCCGCTGCGCGCCGTGAAGAAAAGAAGTTACAAAAGCTAAATCTGCAATCTCAATGTGCCGTTACAAATGGTGAAGTCGATCTTGAGTACTACGCATCTGTTGATCAAGCCTGGGTCGAAATTGGCTTAGCTGCACCGGCACGACGTGCACTCATTGATGATGGGTTATTCAAACTATCGGATCTTCGAAAAACATCTCTAGCTGCAGTAAAAGAGTTGCACGGCATGGGTCCTAATGCAATTCGCATTCTGACCGCAGAGATGAAGAAAGCAGATCTTTCCTTTAGAAAGTAATCAGAGATTAATTACTGAACGCAAAGGCAATTAGTGCAACTCCGGCCAGCGCCAGCAAAGCTTTAACCTCACGACGAGCGAGAACTTTCACTAATGAAGGAACATATGTTGCGCCAAGGATTGCGGCACCTGGTCCAAAGATTAATGCGCTGCGAGAAATGATGTCGGGCTCGCCCCACTGGTATCGAAGATTAATTAAGCCACATGCAAATAGCAGGTAGCCACCCATTCGATAATTGTTGATCCAGTACTTGTCTAATTTTTCTTGACTCATGTGATTAGTCTAGGAATGCAAACAGGAGTGCCGCTTTCGCGACACTCCTGTTTTTAGGATTCTTACTTAGAAGAGATCCACTAATCGATGATTAGTGATCGTCCTTCATTCCCTCTGCGATTGACTTCATACGAGCAATCTTCAGGATTGTTAGACCGAATACGCACTTCGCTAGAACGTCAGCGATTGTGTATCCAACCTGAACAGTTACGAATGATGATGCTGAAGCGTCACCAACGATGTTGAAGATGTAAGCGATTGGGTATACGCCCCATGTTGCGATAAGAAGTAGGCGCAAACGGCTTACTGTCTCTGCAACACCAGCTGGCTGGCGATCCAATGACTTGCTGAGCTCTACGAATAGTACGTAAAGGATGTATAGGAATGGGATTGTTGATAGAACACCGTATAGAACCTGTGTGTTCTGATCGTTTGAAATCTCACCTGGGTAACCAAGCGCGATCATCGCAGCTGAAGCTGGGACCAAACGCATGATCAATGAGCGTGAAACTTCGCGAGTTAGAGCTAGTACAGCAATAACCTCTACTAGTAGTAGAGGAACAGTTAGAAGCCAATCTACGTAGCGGTATGCCTCGTTAAACGCGTTCTGTGAACCGTCTAGAAGTACTTTTCCGCCTTCTGAAGCGTGCTTGAATGAATCAAAAATACGTAGGTAGTGGTAACCAGCAATGAATGTAACCATTGATGACATTACTAGGGCGTTGCGGTACTTAGGTAGAACGCGCTGCTGTGATACGAGAGTGTAAATCGTGCAAGCGAGCATTGAAACTAGTCCAAACGAGAATACGTTATAGACCAATTGCCATTGGTTGCTATCTAATTGCATTTAATAAGCCTCCGTGAGGATATATGAAGAGATCCTTATGATCCCTAAAACCGATGACCCTGGGAGACCTCGAGGAGCTCCCTTGACCTTCGATGCCTCTAGTGTGAACCTGTTGCGAACCTTTTGCATCATTTAAGGGGTACTTTTCACAACTTTTTTTCACCTTGTTTTAGGCGTTTACGCATAAAAAATGGGGCGATTTTCGGTACTCACCGGTATCGCCCCATTTTCTAACTCTACTAATTAGTAACTTATTGACCGTCCCACAACTTCATTTCTGCAGCAAATGGATCAAGACCCATTGGTCCTAACTTCAATGCATAGCTATGGAACTTCTTCATGTTGAACTTGTCGCCAAGACGCACCTTTGCATCTTCGCGCGCAGTCATCCATACACGTTCGCCAACCTTGTATGAAATAGCTTGTCCTGGCCATCCCAAGTAACGATCAGTTTCGCTACGTGAATGATCCTCATCTAGCAACGCTTGTTCATTGAGCAACTTGCGAGAACTTTCTGCGTTCCACACATTGCCATCAAAATCCTTATAACCAAGGTGCATTCCGATATCTACAACGATTCGTGCAGCACGTAATGCTTGTGCAGATAGGTAACCCATTTCAATTCCTGGTTCATCAAATGCACCCAGTTCATTCATGAAACGTTCTGCGTACAAAGCCCAACCTTCACCGTAACCACTGATCCATGCTGATGTTCGCTGGAATCGAGTTAAGCGATCTTTTTCAACAGTTGCAGTTCCGATTTGTAGATGGTGACCCGGAACAGCTTCGTGGTACCAAGTAGAAACCAAGTGCCAGTTGCTGACTTCATTCTTGCCCAACATCGGAATCCAAGTTGTACCAGGACGAGAAAGATCCTCTGTAGGTGGGTTGTAATAAGGAGCAGATGCGCTTCCTTCTGGAGCAAGACGCGCTTCACAAATTGCGATGCGTGGATCGATCTCGAAGAACTCGCCATTCATACGCTTCATCGCCGCATCGGTGAAATCCTGAAGATACTTGATGACATTTTCAGGGCCAACAACCTTGTACTTAGGGTCGTTATCCAAGGTGTCAGCAACTTCGCGAAGAGTTTTTGCTTCTGGGTTGATTACCTTTGCAAGCTCCCACATACGATCGTTGATCGCCTTGAGCTCTTGCTTGCCCCACTCGTAAGTTGCTGGAAGATCAAGCTGTGCACCTGTGAAGTAGCGCGCCCACACCGCATAACGCTCTGCACCAACAGCATCATTTGGCGTTGCAATTGGAAGGTACTGATTACGCAAAATATCTGCAGTCTCTGCTGAAGCCTTTTCTGCAAGCTTTGCTGCTTCATGGATCGCTGGGTACTTACCGTCAGCATCGAAGTTCTTACACATAGCGCTGTATCCACCATTTGCGTAACTTTCTAGCTGCTCAATGACACCCTTTACCTGACGCTGCGCCGTTGTCTTGCCTGACTTTGCAACGGTCAAAATGGTTTCGCACCATGACTTGTATGCGCCATCTACTGCAGCTAAACGCTTGGCAATATTGTCAAAATCCTGTGCGGTGTTCTTAGGCATTAATTCAAAGATTGAGCGAACATTTGATGGTGGCGATGTAAGAACATTCCACAAAACAAAACCTTCTTGGCTGTCGTGCAAAGCAAGACCAGATTCCAGACGCTCTGTCATTACCGCTTTAGCGATGCGATCGATCTCATCAATTGGCTCAAGTGAAGCCAACTTCTTCAATGTCTCGCGGGTTAGATTGGCGCTAACCTCGGCTGCAGCAATTGAAAAGTCATCTAGCTTGTCCTGGTTTAAACCATTTCCAAGATAGGTACAGCCCATTGGGCTCAATGCTGCTTCTTGATCGATGTAAACATCGCTGATTTCAAATATGGGTGATCTATGAGTCATGGCGCAAGTTTGGCAGTGGCATATGCCTTTGTCCACGGGTAATTATCATTAATTACCCTAGGCTTACGAAATGAGCCAGACACCTGTTATTCCTCCCAAGCTTCGAGGCTGGTTCCACTTAGGCGCTACCCCTGCGGTCATCATCGCTTCTTTGGTTCTCTTCATCTTGAGTAAGGAATCACTGAAGTTTGCGGTAGCGGTGTATTCAATAACGGCGATCATGCTCTTTAGTGTTTCAGCTATTTATCACCGTGTTCCGTGGGTGCCAGCGAAAAAGAAAATCTGGCGACGTTGGGATCATGCAAATATCAATTTACTGATCGCCGGTTCGTACACTCCATTTGCAGTTGCACTATTAGAAGGTCGCGACCGAACAATCTTGTTATCAGTTGTTTGGATTGGCGCGGCCATGGGTGTTGGCTTGCGTGTCTTTTGGATTAACGCACCTCGATGGCTTTATGTAGCCAACTATTTACTGTTGGGGTGGGTCGCTGTTTTTTACACCCCTGCGCTGTATCGAGCGGGTGGTTTATGGGTGTTACTGCCAATCGCAATCGGTGGGCTCTTTTATTCAGTGGGAGCAATCTTCTATGCGCTCAAGCGACCTGGCCGTGAAGCCAAGTACTTCGGCTTTCATGAGCTCTTCCATATCTTTGTTTTAGCCGCATGGATCTCGCAGTACATAGCCATTTCAGTCGCGATTTACAGTAAATAGGCCCTTGCTCTAACCTAGGCCCACATCTATACATCTTTATTGAGCAGCGGGGTGCACCATGACGCAGAAGAAGAGCTTCCTTAATTGGGTTGGCTTTACTGGCGAGGATGAAAGTTCAAACCAACCTTCATCAGTTGATCGCATCCGCGAACTTGAAGCGCAGATCGCAGATCTAAAGTCTCGTCGCGACATTACAGGTTTGACCAAGGAAGAGTTTGAAATCCTTGCAACTGAGACAGCGATGTCGATGATCAAATCAGCTCAGGCGCGCGAAAGTAAGGCGCAAGCTGCAGCTTCACGTTTGGTTGCAGAGACAACCCGTGCAACTAAGGAAGAGCTTGAAGCTGCCGATGCAAAGGCGCGTTCAATTCTTTCAGGCGCAGAATCACGTGGTCGCAAATATATTCAGACCGCAGAAGCTGAAGCAGAAGAGAAAATTGCTCAGGCCGAGGCTGAAGCTGAAAGCTTGATGGAAAGTAAGAAGCGTGAGATTTCTGCACTTGCAACCGCGGCTCGCCGTGAGGGTGAGCGAATCATCACTGAAGCAACTACTGAAGTTTCAGGTTATCGCCAATGGTTGTCTGGAGTTATTTCCGAGGCAGAGCGTCTTTATCGAATTCAAAAGCAATCACTGGATGCAGCCGAGTCAGCAATTCAGCAATCACGTAATCGTTTAGATGGTGCATTCCAGCGACTTGAAGAGCTGCAAAAGAGTGTCTTGGACAATCTCAACGCTGATGACACTTTGATTAATCCAGGCCCACTGAAAGTTTCTAGCCAACGCACACGTCCAGCACTTGAAGCACCTAAGAAAAGTGTGAAGAAGGTTGCAAAGAAGGCTGCCAAGAAAGCTCCAGCAAAGAAGAGCGCGGCCAAGAAAACAACAAAGCGCTAATTTAATTTAGCCAACCATCATGTCCACTCCCCGCGGCATCCGATACATACCTGCCATTGATGGCTTGCGTGCTGTCGCTGTTGTGGCGGTCATGCTGTATCACCTTGGTTTTGACTGGATTCCGGGCGGATTCTTAGGTGTTGATCTTTTCTTTGTTATCTCTGGTTACGTCATCACCCGCTTGTTATTGGATTCCATTCAACGAAGCGGTGGTTTAGATCTTCGCGCCTTTTATGTTGCACGTATTCGTCGATTAGTTCCTCCGCTGTTGTTCATGATCATCGTTACAACTGTCTTCGTGGGAGCGTGGGCACCAGACACCATGCGACGCTTCTTGGCAGATACTCCTTTTGCGCTTTTTGGTGGAATGAATTGGTGGTTGGTGTTTCGCCATACCGATTACTTCGAGGCGATTGGTCGACCACCGCTGTTGCAACACACATGGTCCTTGGGCGTTGAAGCTCAGTTCTACTTGGTGTGGCCGCTAATTCTTCTACTGGTTTTGCGCTATTTCGGTAAGAACAAGATCTCTGGGGCGGCGCTATTGATCGCTGCTTTCTCTGGAATCGCCCTTCTTTTTGTCTCGCTTCAAATTGATGCAGCTAACGCCTCACAAGTAAGCCACGTGTACTTTGGAACCGATACCCACAGCATTGGTTTATTCCTCGGTGCCGCCCTTGCGGTTCGATGGATCCCCCAAAACCTTAATGAAACAGTCTCCAAGAAAGCTCAAGACTTTATTGATGGAATCGGCGTATTTGGATTACTGGGAATCATCGCCGCTTTCTTATTTATTGATGAGAATGATCCAACGCTCTACAAGATTGCATTTCCTTTAGCCGGAATCTTTGGTTGCGCAATCATTACTTCAATTGTTCACCCAGCATCTCGTTTTGCTCCAATACTAAGTAGCCGACCATTTGTTTGGATTGGCGAGCGTTCTTACGCAATCTATTTGTGGCACTGGGTGGTCTTCCAGGTAACTCGTCCTGAATATGACTTAGAAGGTGAAGCGTGGGCGCTGTATGCCTTGCGAATTTTGATCGTCTTTGCGCTGGCTGATATTTCACTACGACTAGTTGAATTACCAGTTAGAACTGGGCTAATTGATTACTGGTTCAAGGGAATGAAGTACCGAACCAAGCGAGTGCAGTTACGTCAGAAATTTGGTGTCTTTCTTATTGTCATATCTACGATTGGCATGACTGCAACATCAGCGGTGAGTGCGATTGCCGAAGGCGATCGACAGTTAAATGCATTAAAGCAACAATTGGAACAGCCTGCAGTTACTGCGCCAACTACTGAAGGCGGACTATGGGTAACCGGAGATTCAGTTATCTTGGGAATTAGATTTGAGTTAGATGCTCGACAAAACATTGGATTAATTAACGCACGTGTTGGTCGTCAGGCAACTGAGCTTCTTGAGGTCATCAAGAACGATAAGGGCAATATGGTTGGGTCAACTATTGTTCTTAACCTTGGAAACAACAATCGGCTAACAGAAGAGCAGGTTGCTGAGATCTTTGCCGAGATACAAGATCAACCACGCATCATCGTTGTAAATACCGCGGTACCTCGTGGTTGGCGGGATGAGAACAACTCTTTGATCGCGCAATACGCGGCACAATACGGTGCGAAATTAATTGACTGGGCTGCGATTTCAGAGGGCCACCCTGAATACTTTGGCCCCGATGGAGTTCACTTAGTTCCCGCAGGTGTTCGTGCGTATGTCGATGCTATTACAGCGCAGCTTCCAACTATTGAAGAAACCAGCGGACAATAAAAAATCCCCCACCGTTAAGTGAGGGATTTTTTAGTAAGAGTACTTTTTACTTAAACTCTCCTGGAATACCAAAAGCTGTAGCTGATGCAGTTTGTCCATCTGAGTAAACAGATGAAACGCGGAACTGAGTCCACCCTGAATCACTTGCCTTTGTAACATTCTGAGTGAGTTGATCTGCTGGAACTGTTGCGATTACTGACCACTCGCCTGTTCCGTTTGCACGGATTTCAACGTTGTAACCAGTTAAACCTTCAACAGCTGTTGGTGCTACCCAGCGAAGCTTTAAGCCATCTTCGCTCTTGAGTGCAACAAACTTAGTTGGAGCTTCAACCGCTGTAACCGCAGTAGTTGGCTCTTCGCTTTCAGATGGAGTTGCAGATGCTGATGGCTCCGCAGTTTGTGACATTGAAGGTGCAGGAGCTGCATCATCGCTGTCCTTATCTGAAGATTGTGACCACACGATTACCGCAAGTACAACTAGTCCGATAAATAAGAATGCAGCGGTGCGATCTTTTCTTGTTGATTGCTTTGGCGCAACAGGCTTAGCTGGTGCAGGTGCTGCTGGCTTAACTGGTGCAGCAACTACTGCAGGCTTTGGTGCAGATGTAACTGCAACTGCAGCCTTCTTCACAACGCGCTTTGCAGGAGCCTTCTTTGCAACCTTCTTCTTGACAACAGCTTTCTTAGCTACCGCCTTCTTTGCGGTCTTCTTAACCGCTGACTTCTTTGCTGTCTTCTTTGCTACAGCTTTTTTAGCAACAGCCTTCTTAGCGGTCTTCTTCTTCGCTACAGCTTTCTTTGCTACTGACTTCTTAGCCACTGCCTTCTTAGCTGGTGACTTTTTTGCAGCTGTCTTCTTTGCAGGAGACTTCTTTGCTGCTTTCTTTGCGGTCTTCTTAACGGCCACGTGGAACTCCTTGGGTTGCGGTACGCACGCTTTTAACGCACTTGTATGGGTTAAGGCTACCCCAGGCTCGCAAGCATTTGGATGACATGAGGCGCGATCGAGCGCAGTGATTTTCCGCGATGACTCATCGCATCCTTTTGCTCTGCGCTCATTTGTGCGGAGGAAATACTCAAACCCAGCGGCTGGAATATCGGGTCATACCCAAAACCATTCTCGCCAACTGGTGCGTGAAGAATATGACCTTCAAAACGTCCCTCGGCAACCTGGTGGCGGCCATCGGGCAGAACAAGAGATGCCACACACATGAAGTGTGCGGTGCGCTTTTCATCGGGAACATCTTTGAGCTGGGCCAATACCTTTTCAAGATTGGCACGATCATTACCGTGAACCCCTGCCCAGCGTGCCGAATAAATACCTGGATCACCATTGAGCGCATCAACACATAGCCCTGAATCATCAGCAATAGCGGGCAAACCTGTTGCCTCACATGTGTAGCGGGCCTTTAGCAATGAGTTCTCTTCAAAGGTCGATCCAGTTTCATCAACATCTACTAAATGCGGAAACTGATCAACACCAATTAAATCGATCTGACCTGGAGCAAGCTCTTCAAGAATTCTGCGGAATTCGGTGATCTTTCCTTGATTGCGCGTTGCAAGAACAAGTGTGTGTGACATTACTTAGCAAGCACATCTTTCTGTAGCTGACTTAGTGTTGAACATCCAGCAACAGCAAGATCAAGTAGCTGATTCAGAAGATCGCGATCAAAAGGTTCACCTTCGGCGGTTCCCTGAACTTCAATGAAACGTCCATCGCCTGCAACAACAACATTCATATCAGTTCCTGCACGAACATCTTCTTCGTAACAAAGATCTAACATCGGTACTCCATCAATGATTCCAACACTTACCGCTGCAACTGAATCATTGAGAGGCTTTGCGCTTTCCTTAATATGCCCTTGTGATTTAGCCCAAGCAATTGCATCAGCTAACGCAACGTATGCACCTGTGATCGCTGCTGTTCGAGTTCCACCATCTGCTTGCAAAACATCGCAATCGATAACGATTGTGTTTTCCCCGAGCTCTTTCATATTTACAACTGCGCGTAGTGAGCGACCCACTAAGCGTGAAATCTCTTGTGTGCGTCCTCCAAGCTTGCCCTTAACGCTTTCACGATCAGAACGTGTATGCGTTGCACGTGGAAGCATTGAATACTCAGATGTAACCCAGCCATTACCTGAGTCCTTTAGCCATCGAGGTACTCCGGGTGTAAATGATGCAACGCACAAAACACGAGTCTTACCAAACTCAACTAGAACTGATCCTTCTGCATGATCCAACCAACCGCGAGTGAACTTGATTTCGCGTAGATCTTTCTCGGAACGTCCATCATTGCGTGGCATTTGTGACTCCTCTTTAGTTAAGAGCTGTATTAATTACAGCTCTTGGTGTTCAACGTGGGTTACTTCTGGACCTAGAAAACGTCGAGCCAAGGTTTCGAAGGCCTTTGCATCACCGGTTGCTAAGAATCTATGTGTTGCTGGGGTTGGCGATTGCGTACGAAGCAAACCGTTCTCAACCAGAGTTCGGTACAAATCTTTTGCGGTTTCTTCAGCGCTAGATACCAAGGTGACGCCTTCGCCCATGACATAAGAGATGACACCGGTTAATAACGGGTAATGAGTACAACCCAAAACTAATGTGTCGACCTTTGCATCCATCACTGGTGCCAAGTATTCGCGGGCAACCTTGGTGATCTCTGCACCTGAAGTTTCGCCGCGTTCAACAAACTCAACAAACAATGGACATGCGATCGATGTGATCTTCAATTGAGGCGCCGCAGCAAAGGCATCCAAGTACGCCTTTGAATCAATAGTTGCGCGAGTTCCAATAACTCCAACATTTCCTGAACGTGTTGCAGCTACTGCGCGACGTACCGCAGGTTGAATCACTTCGACAACAGGAATTGAATAACGCTCGCGCGCATCGCGCAACATGGCAGCTGATGCGGTGTTGCACGCAATAACAATCGCTTTAACCCCTTGTTCAACAAGGTAATCCATTGTTTCGAGTGCGAATTCGCGAACTTCAGCTAATGGACGTGGGCCGTAAGGACCTCGCGCGGTATCGCCGATATATAGAGTGGATTCATTAGGAAGCTGATCAAGGATTGCACGTGCAACGGTTAATCCGCCTACACCTGAATCAAAGATTCCAATTGGGGCATCACTCACAGGCCAAGCCTACCTTGCACATATGGTGTTACTGGTAGCTGAACTATTGAGATTCATCCATCAA
>JBJONC010000022.1:0-10203 GCA_046052005.1 Actinomycetota bacterium | reverse complement strand
CGTTCATGGGAAAGACCCCACGCCAGCCCTGCAATAAAGCCCGAACGGAAAGAGTCACCTACACCAGTTGGGTCGGTCTTGGACTTTTCCTTGGGAACGGTTACTTGAACAAACTCGCCAGCTGCGCTTTCGACCTTTGCACCCTGAGAACCAAGTGTGACAACTCGGTACTTCACTCGCTCAAGAATCTCGCGATCGCTCCAACCGGTCTTTTGCATCGCGAGTGCTAGTTCGTACTCGTTGAGAAATAGATACGCCGCGCCATCGATCAGTAACTTGATCTCTTCGCCAGTCATACGTGCCATCTGCTGCGATGGATCTGCAGCAAATGGAATATCTAATTGGCGACATACCTCGGAATGACGAAGCATCGCTTCTGGATCATCGGGTGAAATCACCATCATGTCCAAGCGCCCTGTCTTTTCCATGATGGGACTAAGTTCGATATTTCGAGCCTCGGACATCGCACCTGGAAAGAATGATGCGATCTGATTGAGATCCTGATCAGTTGTTACAACGAAATGTGCGGTGTGCAAAGTTGTTGAAACAAGTGCGTGAGATGTATCAACCCCGTGGCGAGTTAACCAAGCTTCGTAATCGGCCCAGTCTTTACCAACGGCTGCGATCAAAATTGGATTTAATCCAAGTACGCCCATTCCATAGGAAATATTTGCCGCACAACCACCACGGCGAACATCCAGGCTATCGACCAGGAAGCTGAGCGATACCTTCTCTAAAGAACCTGCGACAAGTGAATCGGTGAACTTTCCAGAGAAAGTCATCAAATGGTCAAGACCTACCGAACCCGCTACACCGATTTTCATGTAGGGATCCTAATGTCTAAGAGTCAGTTACTTAGTTGAATGAATCGCCACATGCACAAGAACCTTGCGCATTTGGATTATCGATTGTGAAACCCTGCTTTTCGATGGTGTCAACAAAATCGATTGTCGCGCCAGAAAGGTATGGATCTGACATCTTGTCTGTGATCACCTTTACTGCGCCAAATTCGCGGACGATGTCGCCATCCATGTTGCGATCATCAAAATACAACTGGTACTTAAGGCCTGAGCAACCGCCAGGCTGGACAGCTACACGGAGGTTTAGGTCGTCGCGACCTTCCTGTGCAAGCAGGGCGGCAACCTTTGAGGCCGCTACATCTGTTAGAAGAATTCCTGTTGTCGCTGTTGCTTCAGTTGTCATTGTTGCTCTCCTCGATTGACTACAGCGGTAATCCTACTCCCCGACCACCTCGGCTGCGAGTCGAGCAGATTAAGAGTCGGGCTCTATAGTTGCCCCATGACTAGCAACGAAGGCAAAGGCCGCCCAACACCAAAGCGTAAAGAAGCTGAATCAAAGCGCAAGGTTTCTAGCTTGGCACCCATTGTGACTAAAGATCAGAAGCGAGCATCTAAAGCGCTTGCTCGAGAGAACCGCGTTGCCCAACGCGCCGCATACCTTCGCGGCGATGAAGCCGCGTTGCCAGCTCGCGATCGAGGTCCAGCACGTCGTTACGTGCGAAACTATGTGGACGCTCGTCGTTCAATTGGCGAATACTTCTTACCCATCATTTTCGTTGTTCTCGTGCTCACACTCTTCCCAATTGCTGCGGTACAAATTGGTGCAATAGCACTGATGTATGCAGTGTTGGTTACAGCGGTTATCGATGGATTCTTTCTTTCACGGAAGATTCGCAAAGCTGTTGAGAGCAAATTTCCGGGAACATCAACAAAGGGTCTTGGAATGTATGCGTGGCTTCGTTCAACACAGATGCGTCGCTTGCGTGCTCCGCATCCTCAGGTCAAGGTTGGCGATTCGATTAATTAAGCCCGAGGCTTCGGACTTTCATTTTTCTTAGGATCTCGCTCTGGAAGTTTTCCAAGAGCTTTATCAATCGCTTTCATTACATCAGCATCTAACTTAACCCCTGCTGCCTTCACATTTTCTTTAACCTGTGATGGCTTGGTCGCGCCCATAATTGCGCTAGAAACATTTGGATTTTGCAAAACCCAAGCGATTGCTAATTGAGACATGGTTAATCCAGCTTGATCAGCGATTGGCTTGAGATTTTGCACCGCCTCGAGCACTTCATCGCGCATCCAACCCTTAATCATGTTTGCGCCGCTGCCTTTATCGGTTGCTCGCGAACCTGCTGGCGCCTTCTTTCCTGGCAAGTACTTACCGGTTAAAACACCTTGTGCCATCGGCGACCAAACGATTTGACCAATTCCTTCTTTTTGAGACAAAGGAACAACCTCTGACTCAATGACACGCCACAACGCCGAATACTGAGGTTGGCTAGAAACGAAACGGTTGTAGCCGCGGGCATCTTGAATTGATAGAGCTGATTTAATCTGTGAAGCGTTCCATTCAGAAAAACCAATGTAGTGAACCTTGCCTGCACGAATCAGATCATCAAAAGCGCTCAGTGATTCTTCCAATGGGGTTTCATAATCAAAACGGTGCATTTGATACAGATCAATATGATCGGTTTGTAAACGCTTCAATGAAGCGTTGCAGGATTCGATAATGTGCTTGCGAGACAAGCCGCGATCATTCTTACCTGGACCAGTAGGCCAATACACCTTGGTAAAGAGTTCATAGGACTCACGTCGAACACCCTTGAGCGCCTTGCCGAGAACTACTTCAGCTTTTGTTCCTGCGTAAACATCGGCGGTATCAAAGGTTGTTATGCCTTGATTAAGCGCCTCCTTTACACATTTAATCGCTGCATCCGACTCAATTTGATTTCCGTGTGTGATCCAGTTTCCGTAGGAGATCTCAGAAACATACATTCCGGTACTGCCAAGGCGTCTGTATTCCATGCTTAGAAGCCTACGACTAGCGCGCCTAGTTGCCAACCCCAAACCATTGTGGTTTGGTTCGGTCACAACTAAATAGCTCCACTAGTGGGGGAAGTTCGGTGAAAATCCGACGCTGACCCGCAACCGTAAATCGCTCAATAAGAATTCCCAAATGAGAAATTCCAGATGAGGAATTCAATGCGCGATAAGTCGGATTACCCATTAGAACGAGATGAGACAAACACCCGCCGAGGTTTGCGGGGTGTGCTCCTGAGGTTAGATAGATCGGCTCTGCCATCTACTCTGGTAATGGTTCACTCCCTGTGAGACTCTTTCAATTTTGAGAGGCTACACAGCAATGAAGTTCAAATTATTTATAGCAACATTAATTCTCGCTGCTTTATCAACTCCATCCGCACAGGCTGCCGAAACTGGTTGGCGTTATTGGGGATACTTTCAAGCAGCTCCGGGTGCAAAGACATGGACGCCAGCGATGACGGGGCCAACAGTCAATGTCGCTGATGGTTCGGTAGAAGGTTGGGCTTTCACCTTTAGTAGCGATGCGATCCCAGATGCCAAAGCGCCTAAAGTTCTACCTTCATTTACATCTGTGTGCGGAAAAACCAAACCTGTAACTGGAAAGAAACGAATCGCTGTCATGGTTGATTTCGGTTCATCTGTCTTGCGTCCAAAAGGTGAATCAACTCCCCGATTGATTCAAAAATGTGTCGTCGCAGACAAGGCAGCTCTAGGAATTGAAGTTCTGGGTCAAGCGGTCAAGGTTCGCGCCGAAGGTTCAGGTTTCATCTGTGGACTTAATGGGTATCCAGCTAAAGAGTGTGGAGTTGAAATCAAAACTCCTAAGGGTTATCTCAAGAAGTAATTATGAGAAAACCGTCACTGCACCCATTTACATGGTGGCTGTGGGCTATCGGATTGGCAATCGCCATAGTTCGCTTCGATAGCACATGGTTCACTGTGGCATGCGTGGGTGCAGTGGCGGTTGTTGTTTACCTGTGCAGAGATGATGCACCTTGGGCTAAGAGTTTTAATTGGACTCTCAAGCTATCTCTGTGGATCTTGGCGGTCCGAACCTTCATTGGAATAACTATCGGTGTTCCAATTCCTGGCACTGAAATCTTCAGAGTTCCAATTGTTCCTTTGCCATCTTGGATGCCGGGTATTCGCATTGGTGGTTCTGTCACCTTGGAACGACTCACATCTTCTGTAACTGAAGGCCTCCTGATTTGTTCGATCATTGTGATTTTTGGGGCTGCTGCATCGCTAACGAGTCCGCATCGTTTGCTTCGAGTTCTTCCTGTGTACATCTATGAGTTTGCAGTCGCGGTGGTGATTGCAGCATCTGTTTTACCGCAGCTCGTTGGTTCGGTAAAGAGAATTCGAATGGCGCAACTCTTACGCGGACAAAGAACTAAGGGCTTTACATCATGGAAGCGAGTTGCAATTCCATTGCTAGAAGAGTCATTAGCTCGCTCGCTGGATTTGGCAGCGGCGATGGACAGCCGTGGATACGGTGTAAGTAAGAAACGTTCTCGTTACCGTCCTATTTCATGGCGCCTCAAGGATTCATTGGTAGTTGTGTCATCTCTAGGGCTAGCGGTACTCGCATGATTAAGTTTTCTCATGTTTCGTTGATTTATCCGAACTCAACGACCACTGTTCTAGAAGATCTCAACCTCACCATCGAAGAAGGTGAATTGGTATTGGTTATTGGTCCAACAGGGTCAGGTAAATCTTCATTACTTCGCTTGATAAATGGCTTAGTTCCTCATCACACCGGAGGAATTCTGGCTGGTGATGTAAGTGTGAATGGAATATCTACGCAATTAACTAAGCCCGGAGGAATGGCACATTTGATTGGCATTGTCGGACAAAACCCGGCAAATGGTTTCGTCGCTGATACCGTTGAAGAAGAGCTTGCCTTTGGTATGGAGGTTCTCAACTTAACTAACGAAGTCATGCGCAAGCGTGTTGAAGAAGTGCTGGATTTATTGAGCCTTGCTCAACTTCGGGACCGTTCCATCGCAACTCTTAGCGGAGGCGAGCAGCAACGAGTTGCAATCGGTGCCGCATTAGTGACACATCCAAAGGTATTGGTTCTCGATGAACCTACCAGTGCCCTCGACCCAATCGCTGCCGAAGAAGTTCTTTCAATCTTGCATCGCTTAGTACATGACCTTGGATTGACAGTAGTAATTGCAGAACACAAACTTGAACGGGTAATCCAATTTGCAGATCGAATCGTCCACATCAATGGGGATGGTGTCGCACATGTTGGTACGCCAGAAGAGATTTTGATGCAATCCCCCATTGCTCCACCAATAGTCCATCTGGCCAAAGCTCTAGGTCTCAAGGAAATTGGACTCACGGTTCGAGAAATGCGCAGAATGACAAGTGATTTTCGAAGTGAACAACCTGTCGTTAATCAAGTAGTTGCAAAAGAAATAGGCGATGTAGTCATCTCCTTTGACAAGGTGAAAGTTTCTTACGGCAGCAAAGTAGCGCTCAAGGAAATCTCATCGAGAATTCATAACGGTGAAATTGTCGCTGTGATGGGTCGTAATGGTGCAGGTAAAAGCTCATTGCTGAAAGTTTTGGCTGGTGTTAATAAACCCGATTCCGGGGTCGTTTATATAGAGAAACTGGAACCTTTTGGGCTACATGGGAAAAAACGTCGAGAAACCATTGGCTTCATTCCTCAAGAACCTAGCGACCTCCTGTATGGACAATCGGTAAAAATCGAATGCCAGCAGGCTGATCGCGATAACGAACTTTTAGCAGGTACAACTTTTGCGGTTCTTCAGCAGTTAGTTCCGGGGATCTCCGAAGGTACACATCCTCGAGATCTATCTGAAGGGCAGCGACTTGGCCTAGCACTGAGCATTGTTCTCTCTTCCAATCCATCTGTATTGATCTTGGATGAACCCACTCGCGGACTTGATTATGAAGCCAAGAACGAACTTACTCGGATTTTGATTACCTTCGCATCTGCATTTGGGAAAGCGGTTGTCCTGGCCACCCATGATGTGGAGCTTGTTGCAGAACTTGCGAATCGAGTTGTTTTTATTGCAGATGGCGACATCGTTGCGGATGGATCAACCTTGGAGGTCCTGCTTTCTTCGCCTGCTTTCGCTCCGCAAGTTGCAAAGGTTATGTCACCGCAACCATGGCTTAGCGTCAAGGATGTAGTTGCCGCCATCGAAGGCATGCAATGAATTTCACTCCCGATGTAGTCACATTTTCCCGTCGCACCGGATTAATCCTTACTGTTGCATCGATCTTTAGCGCTGCGGGATTTTTGTGGCCATTTTTCTTTACCGGGGACAATCTGCCGCAAACTCAACTCTTTTTCTGGTGTGCCGTTGGTATCTCATTCTTTGTCGTTGTCATTCAAATTTCTAATCAACAGTTAGATGCTAAGTCCATCGCATTGCTCGGTGTTCTATCGGCGTTAATTGCCGCTTTGAGACCCTTAGGTGCTGGAGCTGTTGGCATCGAACCAATGTGGTTTATTTTGATTTTGAGCTCTCGCGTATTTGGAGCATCCTTCGGATTTTTACTTGGATTGATATCCATGTTTGTTTCTGCCTTGTTAACTGGCGGAATTGGTCCATGGCTTGGTTACCAACTCTTTGCAGCTGCGTGGATTGGTTTGTTGGCTGGTCTACTGCCCAAGAAGGTGCGCGGCGTTAAAGAGTTAGCAATGCTCATAGTTTTCGCCATCGGGGCCTCTGCCTTATTTGGCGTTCTTATGGATTTACAATTTTGGCCTTGGGCGTTGGGTTCAAGCACTCAGTTGTCATACATCCCCAATGGAGAGTTAACTGAAAACTTAAGACGTTTTGTAACTTTTCACTTCGCAACATCTATGGCGTGGGATATTCCGCGAGCAATTTTCACTTCACTTTTAATTGGATTTTCTGGAACCGCCGTTTTATCTGCCTTAAGGCGCACCAGAACTCGCGCCGCCTTTATGGAGCCAATAATTTTTAACGAACGTGTGAAGTAACAAAAGGTAGTTTGACTACCTCGCACTGTGAATCACGTCCTCGAACATCTATTACGAGGGTCTGTCCTAATTCAATATTTGAATGCAATAGAGCCAAACCAATTCCATGTTTCAAGGTAGGTGAAAAAGTTCCGCTGGTAATCTCACCAACAACATCTCCATTGAGATTCTTCACCGCCATACCTGCGCGAGGAATGCCGCGATCCAAGGACTTCAGAGCGAAACTCTTTCTCGAAGCTCCTTGTTCACGTTGAGCTTTAAGAATCTGTGAGCCAATAAAACTCCCCTTTTTCCAACCTACTGCCCAGCTAGCGCTAGCTTCAACAGGAGTGATTTCTAGGGACAGCTCATGCCCATGCAATGGGTAACCCATCTCGGTTCTTAAAGTGTCACGCGCACCTAAGCCACACACCAATCCGCCCATTGGTGTTATCGCATCAACAATTGCATCCCACACACGTGATGCATCCTCAACTTTAGGAAGAAGTTCGAAACCTAACTCGCCGGTGTAACCGGTGCGGCACACAATTACATCTGCGCCAGAAATAGAAACGTGGGTAAAGGCCATGTAATCAATATCTGTAACGACTCCCAGCTTTGCCAGAACAGCAGGAGCCAATGGACCTTGGATGGCTAGTACCGCATAGTCGGAATGCAAATTAGTGATTGCAATTTCTGTCGGTGCAGCTTCTTGAAGAACCTTTACAACATCGGATGTGTTTGAAGCGTTGGGAACTAAAAAGAAATCGGTATCAGAATTTCGATAGGCGATCAGATCATCAACGACTCCGCCGTCAGGGGTGCACAGCAAGGTGTACTGCGCCGAACCATCTTCAATCTTGGTTAAATCATTGGTTAGCGAGCGATTGAGAAATTCAAGTGCGCCCGGTCCGATGACGGAGGCCTTTCCCAAGTGCGAGACATCAAAGAGCCCTACCCGCTCGCGAACCGCCGCATGCTCTGCCAAGACACCAGCGCCCGGATACTCGATAGGCATCAGCCAGCCGCCGAAATCCGCCATCTTCGCGTTCAGCGCCAGGTGCTTTTCATGTAAAGGTGATGTCTTCATTGTGCAAACCTACCAATAGTTCTATTACGCTTCAGGGTATGAGCACACTTAAGATTTCAGATGGCGTTGTTAAAGATGAGGTACTAGTCCTTGGACTTGCTTCGACTAATTCAAAGGGCGGACTCGCCATTGAAACAGGCGAAATGGCAATTGATACCAAGACGGTCCTTGCACAGTTAGCTGACATGGGTGCCACTGGAAAAACCGATGAGGTAATCAAAGTCCCTGGAACCCATGTGCGTTTATTGGTTTTCACCGGTCTTGGAAATAAGTCTGCCCAGTACTCGCATGAAAATCTTCGCCGCGCAGCCGGTGCTGCATCACGCGCTTTAGCCGGAAACTCATCTGCAACATTTTCATTGCCAGCAAAGACCCTCGCTGAAGTCGCAGCGGTCGCAGAAGGTGCAGCACTTGGCGCATACTCATTCACTGAATTCCGCGGATCAACAAAAGCTGATTTCAAGGCACCCCTGAAAACAATTACGATTCATTCAAAGCTTGCTTCATCTGCAGATGCAAAGGCAGCGGTCTCTCGTGCTGCCGTGATTGCTAAGTACACCTACTTGGTACGCGATCTGATCAACACTCCCCCAAGTCACTTAACACCTGACTCATTCACCAAGAAAATGGCGGCGGTCGTAAAAGCTGCTGGTGGTGCTAAGTCTGGTTTGAAGGTTCAGATTTGGGATGAAAAGCAGTTGAAGTCTCAGGGCTTCGGCGGAATTATTGGCGTCGGCCAAGGTTCAGCAAATCCACCGCGTTTACTTCACATCTCATACACACCTAAAGGAAAGGCGATTAAGCGTTACGCCTTTGTTGGTAAGGGAATTACATTTGATACAGGTGGCTTAGCTCTCAAGCCTGCTGCAGGCATGGAAGCGATGAAGTCAGACATGAGCGGTGCCGCAGCGGTAAGTGCTGCTGTCGTTGCAATCGCAGAGTTAAAGTTAAATGTCGCAATCGATGCGTGGGCGCCACTTGCTGAAAATATGCCAAGTGATACCGCTACTCGTCCAAGTGACATCATCACAATCTTTGGCGGAAAAACAGTTGAAGTTCTGAACCCAGATGCTGAAGGTCGTTTAGTTCTTGCTGATGCTTTGATGAAGGCGCAGAGCTCGAAGAACAAACTGGATGGAATTATTGATGTCGCAACTTTGACAGGCGCACAGGTTGTAGCTCTTGGAACTCGCACGAGTGCGGTTATGACCAACAATCCCGAGTTCAGCGATGCATTCATGAAGGTAACCGCTCTCAGCGGTGAGCAGTTCTGGCCAATGCCACTTCCTGAGGAGCTTCGCGCCTCGCTGGATTCTCCTGTCGCCGATCTTGCCAATATTGGCGATCGCATGGGCGGAATGTTGGTAGCAGGTCTGTTCTTGAAGGATTTCGTCTCTCCTGAACTTCCTTGGCTCCACTTGGATATTGCGGGTCCGGCCTACAACGAGGCAAAGCCTCATGGCTACACCCCGGTGGGTGGAACCGGCATCTCTTTGCGCTCACTTGTGACATTGGCTGAGCAGGGGTAGCCCCGACCTTTGCATTGGGAAGTTTCACCCTCTTTGGGGCAAGATAGGCACCTAGCCCGCGTGGGCGCATGAAGGGAGCCGTTTAGTGTCTCAATTTGATCTCGTCATCCTTGGTGGAGGTAGTGGTGGTTATGCCGCTGCCCTTCGCGGCGCGCAGCTCGGCTTAAGCGTTGCCCTAATCGAAGCGGACAAGGTCGGTGGAACATGTCTTCACCGTGGCTGTATTCCAACAAAGGCTTTGTTGCATGCAGCTGAGATCGCAGATGGCGCTCGTGAAGGCTCACACTTCGGCGTTAAATCAACATTTGATGGCATTGATATGGCAGGCGTCAACTCTTACAAGGATGGAGTTATTAACAAACTCCACAAGGGATTAGCTGGCCTCGTAAAGTCTCGCAACATTACTTACGTCGAGGGTTACGGAAAGCTTGTCGCTAAAGACACTGTGGAAGTAAATGGAGTTCGCTACACAGGAAAGAATGTAATTCTTGCGACAGGTTCATATGCAAAGACTTTGCCAGGACTTGAGATCGATGGCGAAAAGATCATTACATCTGATCACGGAACCAAAATGTCTTACGTTCCAAAGAGCGTAATCGTTTTGGGTGGCGGAGTTATCGGTTGTGAGTTTGCATCTGTATGGAAGTCTTTCGGCTCAGAGGTAACAATTATTGAAGGCTTGCCTCACTTGATCGCTCTTGAAGATGAATCATCAAGCAAGCAACTCGAGCGCGCATTCCGCAAGCGTGGAATCAACTTCGAATTAGGCGT
>JBJONC010000021.1:0-10773 GCA_046052005.1 Actinomycetota bacterium | reverse complement strand
CGGGTGTCAATGAAGTTGATTACGGTCTCTGGAGCGGAAAGAAGCTTTCGTCACTTTCAAGAAAAAGTGAATGGAAAACAGTTCAAGAATCACCAAGTCGAATGTATTTTCCGGATGGTGAAGGTATCGCGGCAATGCAAGCAAGGGCAATGACTACCGTCCACGAACTTGCCCAACTTCCACAGAACAAAGTTGGAATAATCGTGAGCCACGGAGATGTAATTAAATCCATCGTGGCTTCTGCATTAGGAATGCATTTAGACGAATTCCAACGAATCATTATCGATCCTGCTTCAGTGACAATAATTGAATACTCTTCAATAAAGCCTCGTCTATTGCTACTCAATGACACACGTGGCGTAGTGACCGACTTACTGCTTGCTCCAAAGAGATCCAAGAATCTGATCGGTGGGGGATCTGGTAAGTGAGAAATATCTTTACGAATCCACAACGTTGCATCGCCGGAACAATTGGTCAACCCGGAGAACGTGCCTTCTACATTCAGGTTCGTCTAGATAACCGTGTAGTGAGTGTTGCGGTAGAAAAATCTCAGGTTCAGGCATTAGCAACTCGTTTGGATTTAATGATTGCTGAAGTCAGAAAATCAAATCCCTTAATAGCTATTGAAACCGTGGCTAAAGATGATGGACCCTTGGATACACCTGTTGATGAGGAGTTTCAGGTTGGAGCAATTTCGTTGGCTTGGGATGAGGAACAACAGTTCATATCTCTAGAACTCTATGAACTCGAGGATGATGAAGAGGATTCCGAAGGCGGAGTTCTGGAAGTAAACATCTCGTTGGGAATGGGCATTGCTTTTGCTGCTCGTTCCAAAGCTTTGGTCAATGCAGGACGCTTGCCCTGTCCATTCTGCGGGATCCCAATCGATCCACGGGGGCACTTATGTCCGAGGGCAAATGGCTACCGTCGATAAGCACACCGTACTTAACCAAGGCGTGCTGAAGGTTACTGGTCGTTTGGTTGATGCATCTAACGCAACTTTGTATGCCACTTCAACTTTGGATTCTGAAGAAATGGTGTGCATCTACAAACCGATTGCTGGCGAACGACCATTATGGGATTTTGCTGATGGTTCCTTGGCTCACCGTGAATATGCTGCCTACCTAGTCAGTGAAGCTCTCGGGTTTCATATTGTTCCACTGACTATTTTGCGAGATGGTCCATATGGGATGGGGATGGTTCAGGAGTGGATCACTCTCAATGAAGAGATTGAATTAGCAAACTTCTTTTCGACCAATAATCCTCGACTACGCTCGATGGCGCTCTTCGATGCGATTGTAAATAACACAGATAGAAAAATAGGACATCTTCTGCCCGTCAATGAGGATGAGGTTTATGGATGTGATCACGGTGTAACTTTCCATGTTGACGACAAGTTAAGAACGGTTTTGTGGCAATGGGCTGATGATTCCTTAACCGATTCTGAAATGGAACTATTGCGCAGAGCTGAACTCCTTTTAAATAATGATTTAGCAAAGCAACTTGAACCTTTGCTGACAAAGGCTGAAATCGATGCAACCCTGATGCGAGTTGAACGGCTGTTGTCTGAAGGTCGATTCCCATTACCAAATCCGGATTGGCCAGCGATTCCTTGGCCTGCTTTCTAAGTTACCCCTACGATTAGCTCATGAGATCTTGGTCTGAAGTAGCGGTCCCTGGGATAAGTGGATCAAGGCAACTTCCACCATTGTTCCTATCAGACACCGCAACATCTGCGAAGAAAAAGATCGAGCAAAAAAAGCTGTATCGAATGTATGTCTGCGGAATTACGCCATACGACGCAACCCATCTTGGGCATGCGGCTACTTACTTAACCTTTGATTTGATTAATCGATATCTACGAGCCACCGGTGCCGAAGTTAATTATGTTCAAAACATTACCGACATTGATGATCCATTGTTGGAACGCGCCAAACGCGATGGCGTAGATTGGAAAGATCTCGCGCATCAGCAAATCGATCTGTTCCGTAGCGACATGGTGAATTTACGGGTGATTCCACCAGCACATTACATAGGGGCGGTCGATGCAATTCCTTTGGTTGTCGATGCAATTAAAGATCTCTCATCCCTTTCAACAATTTATCAGGTTGACTCAGATCAGTATTTTTCTATTCGTGCTGATGATCGTTTTGGTTCTCGCTCACATCTTTCTCAGGAAGAGATGGTTTCGATCTTTTCCCAACGCGGGGGAGATCCGACTCGAGCAGGAAAGAAAGATCCACTTGATTGTTTAGTCTGGATGTCACAAAGACCTAACGAGCCAGGCTGGGAATCTGCAATTGGATTAGGTAGACCCGGATGGCATATTGAATGCACCGCTATTGCACTTAAGTATCTCGATCCTTCAGATTTAGATTCGACTTTGATCGATATTCAAGGTGGCGGAAGCGACTTGATTTTCCCTCACCACGAAATGTGCGCTGCGCAGGCCCATGTATTAACCGGAAAGGAGCTCGCGGCTTCTTATGTACACACCGGAATGATTGGTCTGGATGGCGAAAAAATGAGCAAGAGTAAGGGCAACCTTGTCTTTGTTTCTTGGCTTGTTGCTTCCGGCACCGATCCGATGGCTATTCGTTGGGCACTTATGTCAGATCACTACCGAACAGATCGCATGTGGAGTGATTCCCTTTTGCTTGAAGCAGAAGCGCAATGGGAATCACTCAAGAAAGCGGTTGATTCACAGCAATGCGCGCCGACCGATTCAGTAATTAATGAATTGATTCAAGCGCTAAGTGATGATCTTGAAACCCCAAAAGTGCTTTCCATTCTTAATCAATGGAGCGCCGAAACTTTGTCAGGCAAAACGGGCGGTTCATCTGTTGATCTACGAGAGGTTTTGGATGCGCTGTTAGGGTTTAACTTCTAATCCTCTTTTTGTCTGCGTAGATAACGCTCAAACTCTTTGGCAATACTGTCTCCAGAAACTTCAGGAAGTTCAGCCGCATCTT
Source organism: Actinomycetota bacterium (assembly GCA_046052005.1). Classification (GTDB taxonomy): domain Bacteria; phylum Actinomycetota; class Actinomycetes; order Nanopelagicales; family Nanopelagicaceae; genus Planktophila. The sequence continues at coordinate 7,801 of JBJONC010000021.1, read as the reverse complement.
TGCTCTCTTCGAGCGCCTTTACATACTCTGCTACCTCTGAATCCTCAGCCGCCAAATCATTAACCTCTTTTTCCCAGGCATCAGAACGCTCTGGCAGATCCGATAGCGGAATTGAAATATCGAGGAACTCCTCCAAGGTATTGATTAGCGCCAGGGTTGCTTTTGGTGAGGGAGAAGAGGCTGCGTAATGAGGAACCGCAGCCCATAGAGATATCGCATCGATTCCGCGACGCATACATGAATCCTGAATAATTCCCAAAATTCCAGTAGGTCCCTCATATTTAGAAACGGAGACACCAAGTCGATCTGCGATCGCTGGATGTGCACCTGTTCCCGTAACAGTAATTGGCCGAGAGTGAGGAGTGTCGGCAAGTAGAGAACCCAGCGTTACAACGAGAGAGACTTCACAATCATCAGCGATATCTAGTAAGTCAGAGGTAAAGCTTTTCCATCTCATAGACGGTTCGACTCCAGTTACGATTACTAGATCACGATTCATTGAAGGAACTGCAAGGCCAAAAACCTGCGTAGTTGGCCAAGTAATACTTCTAATCTGAGAATCATCAATTGAAACTTGTGGTCGATTGACTTGAAAGTCATAAAAATCTTCAGACTCAACCTCAGCGATTAGTTCGGGTAGAACATCATCCCTTTTATCCTTCCAACCGGAAAGAAGGTGTTCAATCGCTCCAGAGGCGGCCTCGGCAGCATCATTCCAGCCAGAAAAGGCCACAATCATGACTGGATTGCGTAGTAGGGGAATTTGATGAATCTCCATGAATGCAACCTTAAGGTAACCTTCGACAAATGAGTACTCCATCTATTGAACCTGGGTTGCTACGCAAAACCCTTGCTCAAAGGGTCGTCGTGGCGGATGGAGCTATGGGAACAATGCTGCAAGCGGCAAATCCCACCCTTGAAGATTTTCAAAATCATGAAGGCTGCAATGAGATTCTCAACGTTAGTCGTCCAGACATCGTTCGCTCAGTTCACGATGAGTACTTGTCTGCTGGGGTCGATGCGGTAGAGACCAATACCTTTGGCGCCAATTGGTCCAATCTTGCAGATTACGGAATTGAAGATCGAATCTACGAATTGGCGTACGCCGGCGGAAAGATTGCGCGCGAAGCGGCAGACTCATTTTCAACATCAGATAAACCGCGATTTGTACTTGGATCTCTTGGGCCAGGAACCAAACTGCCAAGCTTGGGTCACACGACATATGAGAATTTGAAGGTTGCGTATTACACAGCTGCTAAAGGTTTGTCAGATTCTGGTTGCGACGCGCTACTGGTCGAAACTTCGCAAGATTTATTGCAAGTAAAGGCTGCGGTTAATGGTTGTCGCCAGGCGATTAAGGAATCAAATAGGGACATCGTTTTGATTGCTCAAGTTACCGTTGAAACAACAGGAACTATGTTACTCGGATCAGAAATTGGAGCCGCCCTCAACACCTTAGAGCCGATGGGGATCGATTTAATCGGACTTAACTGCGCAACAGGTCCAACAGAAATGTCAGAGCACCTGAGATATCTCAGTAAGAACGCAAAGATTTCTATTTCAGTTATGCCAAATGCAGGACTGCCTGTTCTTGGCACTAACGGCGCTTCTTACCCATTAGGCCCTGATGAATTGGCAACCGCTCTTGATGGTTTCATAGATGAATATGGAATTTCACTGGTCGGAGGATGTTGTGGAACAACGCCCGCCCATCTTTCTGCAGTTGTTCAAAAAGTAAGTGGTAAAAAGATCCACGCTAGAACTCCTGATCTCGATCCAGGAGCATCCTCTCTGTATCAGTACGTTCCGTTTAGACAGGATAAGACTTACTTAGCCATTGGTGAGAGAACCAACGCCAATGGGTCACGTGCATTTAGAGATGCCTTGTTGGCTGAGGATTGGGAGAAGTGTGTTGAGATAGCACGCGATCAAATTCGCGACGGCGCACATATGCTCGATCTTTCCGTCGACTACGTTGGTCGCGATGGTGCGGCAGATATGAGTCAACTTGCATCTCGATTTGCTACATCAAGCACCTTACCAATTGTCTTGGATTCAACAGAACCTGCAGTCCTCAAGGCTGGACTTGAACATTTAGGTGGTCGTTGCGTCATTAACTCCGTTAACTACGAGGATGGAGATGGCCCAACATCTCGATTCGCGAAGATAATGCCACTAGTAAAAGAACACGGAGCAAGTGTTGTCGCTCTGACTATCGATGAAGAGGGTCAGGCAAGAGATTGCGAGTGGAAACTTCGCGTAGCTAGAAGACTTATCACTGATTTACATGACAACTGGGGTATGAATGTCGGCGATATTCTGATTGATTGCCTTACCTTTCCGATTGCAACTGGACAGGAAGAAACCCGTAAGGATGGCATAGAAACAATTAATGCGATCCGTCAACTCAAAGCGGAGTTCCCAGATGTTCAAACAACTTTGGGTGTAAGCAATGTTTCTTTTGGTCTAAATGCTGCTGCGCGCGTGGTCCTCAACTCTGTTTTCTTGCATGAATGTGTTCAGGCAGGCTTGGATTCAGCGATCGTTCACCCATCTAAAATCACACCAATGGCGCGTATTGATGAACGCCAACGACAAGTCGCCTTAGATCTGATTTACGATCGTCGTACCTTTGATGGCGAGGAATGTACATATGACCCACTGCAAGAGTTCTTGCAATTATTTGATGGTGTCGAATTAGCGACAAGCAAGAATGCTCGAGCAGAAGCCCTTGCCGCACTTCCACTATTTGATCGCCTACAACGTCGAATCATCGATGGCGAAAAGGTGGGACTTGAGGATGATTTAAAGGAAGCAATGGCCACCGGCACGCCACCTTTGGAAATCATTAATAGCCATCTTCTTGAAGGTATGAAAATTGTTGGAGAGCTCTTCGGTAAGGGCGAGATGCAACTTCCATTCGTTTTACAGAGTGCTGAGGTAATGAAAACGGCGGTTGCAATCCTCGAACCGTTCATGGAAAAAACGGGTGATGAAGGCCGCGGCACGATGTTGCTAGCAACTGTGAAGGGCGATGTTCATGACATCGGAAAGAACCTTGTCGACATCATTCTTACCAACAATGGATACCGCGTTGTAAACATAGGTATTAAGCAAACGATTAATCAGATTATTGACGGAGCAATCGAATCAAATGCGGATGCTATTGGTATGAGCGGCCTTCTGGTGAAATCAACGGTGATCATGAAGGAAAATCTTCAGGAGATCACTGCGCGTGGACTAGACCAAAAGTGGCCAATTGTTCTGGGCGGAGCGGCATTAACCCGTGCTTACGTGGAGCAAGATTTGGCATCAATGTTCCCTGGCGAAGTTCGTTACGCACGTGATGCTTTTGAAGGTCTTCGACTTATGGATTCAATCATGGCGGTTAAGAGGGGAGAGCCGGGTGCAGCCCTTCCAGCTCTACGTGAACGTAAGGTTGCAAATACAAGAACCAAAATTGAAGATCAACCCATTGATACCTCGCGAAGTGATGTAGCCGTTGATGTCGATATTCCTACACCGCCTTTCTTTGGTTCTCGAGTAGTTAAAGGTATTCAGCTCAGTGATTATGCAGGCATGTTGGATGAGCGCGCCTTGTTTGTTGGACAGTGGGGATTAAAGGGTAACCGTGGCGAGTATGAAAATATGGTTGAGAGCGAAGGCCGTCCTCGTCTGCGATCCTTACTCAATGAGGTCCAGGCAAATGGTTGGCTTAATGCGGCGGTCGTTTACGGATATTTTCCTTGCTACAGCGAAGGAAATGATTTAGTAATTCTGCATCACGAAGGTGATAACAAGGGCAAGGAACGAACACGGTTTACCTTCCCGCGCCAAACTCGCGACCGACGTCTTTGTATAAGTGATTTCTTCGCATCAAAAGAATCTGGCAAAACCGATGTAGTTGCTTTTCATGTCGTAACGATGGGATCTACCGTCAGTGATGCAGCCGCAAAGCTCTTTGCCGCCAATAATTATCGCGAATACCTAGAGCTACATGGGTTGTCAGTACAGCTCACCGAAAGCCTTGCTGAACATTGGCATGCCCGTGTACGCGAGGAACTATCAGTCAAGTCAGATGATTCATCAGATCTGCAAGGCATCTTGGATCAGGGTTACCGTGGCTCACGTTATTCATTTGGTTATCCAGCTTGCCCAGATCTAGAACAGCAGGTTCAGTTGTGCGAGCTTCTGGATCCATCACGAATTGGTGTCGAGCTTTCTGAAGAGTTCCAGCTTCATCCAGAGCAATCAACATCGGCGATTATTGTTCATCACCCTGAGGCGAAGTATTTCAACGCAAATTAATGTCTAACTCTTTTTTCGACGCTGTCTTTTTCGATATGGATGGCCTCATGGTTGATTCTGAACCTCAATGGTTTTTATCTGAGATCGAGGTAACTCAACCTTTTGGATATACCTGGCTTGAATCCGATCAGATTGCCTGTCTCGGTGGTCCGTTGTCCCGTGTAGGTCAATACATGTATGACAAGTGCGGTCGCGTTGAAACTCCCGAGTTCTTTACTCAAACCTTGATCCGTGTACAAGCAGAGAAAATGCGTGGAAACACGCCCACTATGCCCGGAGCTGTTGAGCTTGTTCGCAATCTTCAATCAAATGGCGTGAAAACCGCTTTGGTATCGGCCAGTCCACGCAATATCGTGGATGCCGTATTAGACAACCTGGGCCATGATTTATTTCCATTTTCTATTAGTTCAGATGATGTGCAACGAACCAAACCTGAACCTGATTGCTACCTGAAAGCAGCAAATATCAGCGAATCAAATATTTCCAATTGTCTGATTTTCGAGGATTCTTTGACAGGAATGAAAGCTGCAACATCCAGTGGGGCATTTTTGATTGCAGTTCCACACTTAGTGCAGATTGTAGAAGCCGAAAAGATTAGAGTAATTAAAAGCCTTGAGCAGTTGAACTTTGAAAAGTTGCAGCAACTACACCACAACTTTGCATCTCCAATTTAACTGTTATGAGCAGGACAGATTGATTTGAAGTAACACCAATCGCAAAGCCGCGAGGGCTTAGGGGGCCAATACTCCTTCTCGATCGAAATGAAAATATCTTGTGCAACCCTTTTAAGAACCTTTTCTGCAGATTCAATATCTGACATCTTCGGATTGCTCTTAACGATTCGTCCGTCACCCAGATAGATCAATTGCAATAAACGGGGGAGCACGCCTGTGTTTTTCCAGTACAACAACGCGTACACCCGTAATTGAAAGAGCGCCTTCTCTTCCCAACCTGGTTTCGGTGATTTACCAGTCTTGTAGTCAACGATTCGAACTTCTCCGGTGGGCGCGATGTCCAATCTATCAACGTAGCCATGGAGATACACATCTGTATCAAAATCATTTTCCAGATGCATTTCGCGATGTGTCGCTTCAAATGTTGTTGGATTTTCCAAAGTGAAGTAAGTGGTCAAAAGCGCGGAAGCGCGATCGAGCCATTCTTTTTCATTGGTCACCATCTCCACCAGAGCTGGCTTGTTCTCAAGCTGCGCTGCCCAACGAGATGGCAAGAGATCTATGGCTGTTTGCGGGGTTCGCTCTTGACTTGGAAATTCAAAGAGATCTTGCAAAATCGTGTGAACTAGCGTGCCTCTTTCAGCATCCAACGATGGTGGCTCAGGAAGTTTGTCTATCTTGCGATACTTGTAGAGTTGAGGACAGTTCTCATACTCACTGACCGCACTTGGCGATAAACGTAGATTCTTCTCATCACTCACCTGGCTGAAGATACTCGTACTTTCAATCGATTTTTCGCCTAAGATGCTCCCGTGTCTAATCTTGGGTATTTCGGAGCCGGTGATCGCATTCAACTGACCGATCCAAAGGGGAAGCTTTATAGCTTCACAATCACACCTGGCAAGGAATGGCATACCCACAAAGGTTGGATAACTCATGATGAACTCATCGGGATGCCTGAAGGCTCAGTTGTCAGCACCACAGCTGGATTAAAATTCACAGCATTCAAACCACTGCTCGCAGATTACGTTTTAACGATGCCTCGCGGCGCAACGATTGTGTATCCAAAGGATGCCGCGATGATCATTGGTGTAGCCGATATCTATCCAGGCGCGCGAGTTCTCGAAGCTGGTGTGGGTAGCGGTGCGTTAACAATTTCACTCCTGCGTGCAGCCGGTCCCACTGGAAAGGTTCACTCCGTAGAACGTCGGGCCGATTTTGCAGATAATGCGCGATCAAATGTGAATGCATACTTCGAAGGAGAACCAGAAAACTGGTCGCTCATTGTTGGCGATCTTCAGGATCAAAACTTTGATTCAGAGTTCGACCGTGTTGTTTTGGACATGTTGGCACCATGGGAATGCGTTGATATTGCAGCACGTGCATTACGCCCCGGGGGAGTCTTCCTTGCTTACGTTGCAACAACGACCCAACTATCGGCTACCGCTGAAGCGCTCAAAGAAGATGGACGCTTCACCGAGCCTGAGAGTTCTGAAACTATGGTTCGCGGTTGGCACCATGAAGGTTTAGCTGTTCGTCCTCAACAGCGAATGATTGGACACACGGGGTTCCTGATTCAAAGCCGCAGAATGGCCCCTGGCGTAGAGGTTTTGGCTCGACGCCGTCGTCCGGCGAAAGGTGCATACGGTGTCTCGGAAGATTGAAAGATTAATCAATCTAACAATCGCACTTTTAGCAACAAAGAGATACTTAACTAAATCTGAAATATTCAAAACCGTAGAAGGTTACGAAGGTAGCGCTGAAACAAAAGAGCGCATGTTTGAACGTGATAAAGATGATCTACGTTCGCTTGGTATAGAAATTGAAGTAGGAAGTTTCGATCCACTTTTTAACGATGAAGCCGGGTATCGAATCAAACAAGAAAGTTATCGGTTAGATCTCGGTCAAATTACTCCCGTAGAAGTCTCTCTTCTTTCCCTTGCCGCAGAAGCATGGCAGGAGGCTTCTTTCGGAGATGTCGCCCAAAAGGCTCTGCTTAAACTGCGCTCGATAGGCATTCCTGGTGATGAGTTAATGATGCCGAGTACCGTCAATAAGTTAAGTGACGGTGGGCAAGATATTGCGCTGATAAGCAAAGCCATATCACTTCATCAAATAATGAATTTCGATTACCTCGATACTGAAATGTCGGCTAATTCCAGAAGTATCGTTCCTATTTCCTTGTCTACTCGCTCAGGCTTTTGGTATTTAGCTGGGGTTGATCAAGATGTTGAGGAGATCCGTACATTCCGCCTCGACCGAATCGTCGGAGATATCACAGTAACTGTTGGCCCATCTGATTTCGAGGTACCACCCGGTTTTAATTCTAAGGAAGCAGTTTCAAGTATTAGTCCACAAGGCCTGGCAATTATCGATGTACGCAGAGGTAAAGGTTCAGCGTTGCGCGCATTAGCAACTTCTGTCCAATCACTCGGTGAGTGGGATCAGTTAAAGATCCCGATTTTCAATCTCGATTCCCTCAGCTCTCTAGTTTTGTGGCATGGTTTGGATGCAATGGTGAAAGAACCTGTTGCATTGCAAAATGTAGTGATTGATCATCTGGAAGCCCTGGTGAGAAATCATGGCTAAGAAGTTCTCCGCTCCATTGGAGCGCACAGCTCGACTCTTGGATCTTGTCCCATATATCAATGCGCATCAAGGCATCTCATTAAAGGAACTCTCACAGGTTTTTGAGGTAACTCAGTCGCAGATGATTAATGATTTGACGACCTTATGGATGTGCGGCCTACCTGGTTATACACCCCTTGAATTGATGGATCTGGACTTTGAAACCGGGTACGTCACCATCAATAACGCTG
>JBJONC010000020.1:0-11676 GCA_046052005.1 Actinomycetota bacterium | reverse complement strand
CATTTGAGTAAGTGCCAAGTGCTACACGATCAACCATGAATCCAGCCAAAATGGATGTGATCAAAGCTCCGCTGCTCCAGAAACCACTGAGCAAAGTAACTACTTGGCGTTTAGTTCTATCTTGAAAATGAAAACCTTGTGAATTTATGCAGATGTGAAACGCAGAGATAGATGCTCCCTGCAGAACAATAAATACAAAGAAAAGCAGACTAGAGGTGCTGTGCGTCAGGAAACTTAGGCTGATCGCCATTGTGAGGGCAGCGATTTGCATGATCTGACGTGCGCCAAACTTATGTACAAGGTGTCCTACGATCAACAAGGAAGTTAGGTTTCCAACGGAACCAAGGCTAAGTAGCGAACCGAACTGTCCGTTAGATAGCTGTAAATTCGCCTTTACTTCAGGAAAACGTGGAACCCAGGACATAATTTGAATTCCGAAGAGGAAAAATAAGGCTTTGAGAAGGTTTATCTCGCGATCAGTGGTCAGAGTTTTCATTAAAACAAGGCACTGGCAAGCTCTTTACGAGCCGCCACCAGACGTGGATCACTTGGATCAACTAGGGCAAAGAGATTGAGAAGATGATCCTTCACCTGTGCACGATCATCCCCCGATGTTGCACGCACAGCGTGAAGTAAACGGGTAAATGCAGCTTCGACTCCACCATTGACGATCTCAACATCGGCTGCCTTTAATTGCAGACCAATATCACTTGGATTCTTAGTGGATTCATCTAGAACGGCGTTGAGTTCTAAACCTTCGGTGCGAATCAGTAACTGAGTTTGCGCTAATCCAAGTTTGGCCAGGTTTTCAGCTGGCTTGCGTGCCAACCACTTTTTGTATGCCGCCTCCGCTGCAACAAAGTTTCCAGCCTCAAGAGCCTCCATCGCTTCAATCTCTTCAGCTTCCATCTGTTCAACTGGAGCAGCACCGACACCTTGCTCTGATGCCAGAGTTAAGACCTTATCAAGCACCATTCGTACCTGGGCTTCTGGATAAGACTGCTCAAACAAAGGGACCATCTGTTCAGCGATGATCGCAACTGCGTATGGAATTGATTTCGTTTGGAAGGCTTGGGCAACCTCCGGATGAGTTTCAATATCAACTCGCGCCAAAGCAAAAGCCTCTTTGTAATCAGCTTCGAGTTTTCCAAGAACCTTAACCATCTCAACTGATTCAGGTGAGCGTGGTGACCACATCAAAACGATTACAGGGCGAACCAAAGATAAAGGAAGGATGTCACTACTTAAGTTTTCAACTGAAACTTCGATGCCTGGCATTGGCACTGAAGGGTCTACCTTTGGCTTAGTTAAAGAACTTAGATCAAAGGCTTGTCCAAAATTAGGAGGCAAACTCATGTTGCCATCCTATCTATTCGACAACTATGTCTACGCCTGAGTCACGGCGTAGCGGCAAGATTTCAGCACAGTAATTATCTGTAGCTACATCTAACCCAACGTCATAGCCTGCTTTTTCGCTCAAATACCAGCGATTTTCAAGGATTTCGTGGAACATCTGAGCCCGTTCGACTCGACCACGCATATGGTCAGGCACTCTGCCAATCACTGGTTCGAAGACTTCGTAGATCCACTTCTTGGCCATTTCCTGTATCGGAATTCCAAAGGTATTTTCACGTGCGTTGTATCGATCAAAGGATGCAAGGAGACGCTTTGCTTGCAGCTCTTCCGCTTCAAGTCCAACTAATTCGCGCAATCGCTGAGAGTGGTAACCGGCAGCTACAAGCTTTGGTTGGAAAGAGATCATTTGTGTATCGCCATCAATAGTGATTGCGACCTCTTCTACAGCAAATCCCAAATCGTGCAGTTGGCGCATTGCACGTTCAACCGCATGACGATCCTTTGGATCTAGAAGTTGTCTCTCCTTTAACGCTGCCCAAATACGACGGTATCTACGGATCACCGCTTCTGATGCACGAACTGGATCCATTCCTGGATAGAGAACGCCTGAGAGCGCAAGGTCTTCTAACTCGGCCGCAACATTAAAGTGAACAATCTCTAAATCATGTTCGCGCTGTCCATCGCTGAGTGATTTTTGGAACTCGCCGGTTTCAGCATCGACCAGGTATGCGGCAAAACCTTCGGCATCACGACGGAACAAGGTATTTGAAAGAGAACAATCTCCCCACCAAAAACCTAGAAGGTGCAATCGAACCAAGAGCAATGCCAACGCGCTTGCCATCGTAGTTATCTCGTGAGCGGTAACCGCTCCTGACAAAAGCACGCGGTATGGAAGTGAGTAAGGAAGAAAACGGGTAACGATCGCACATGGCAGCTCTTCGCCATTTGCATCGACTCGACCTTCAACCACCGCCACTTGCTCCACGCATGGTGCATTCAAATGCGACAGTTCCCGAAGAATTTTGTACTCACGATTTGCAAATTCAGAAACCGTTTCTTTAACCGCGTAAACCTCTGCATCGGGGTCGTTGCTGGCGCGGACTAAACGCACAATATGTCGCGAAATACCGCGCTTTTCGGCAAGAGCAGGGTCTTCAGGCCACTCCTCCAAGGGCAAGTGCCACGGCAGGCCAGTAACAGCTGCGATCTCCTCGCCTAAGCCCGTAATGCGCAACGCCATGGTCGGTATTCTCTCGTATAAATGAGTCAGGAACATGAACACCACGTCTCAATAAGAGTGATCTATGCACTTTAGAATGTCCCTATGGCTATTTCAGAGCGTATTAAGAAGGCAGCAACTCGACCACCTAAGGCAGAAAAGGTCGCCGCTAACTACGGAACCATGGGAGCGCCAATTAATCGTGCTCACCCCTTTTACTTTGGTTTTATTGCAACCTTAGGCGCTCTCACCGCGATCGTTTTGATGCGCGCATTAGCAAGTGTTAGCCAGATCTTTGTATTGATTTTAATCGCGCTATTTCTAGCTACCGGCTTAAATCCTGCAGTTGAAGCGTTGAAGAAGAGAAACTTGTCTCGCAGCGCCGCTGTAACCGTGATTTTTTCATCTGTAATTCTCTTTGTAATTTTCTTTTCCTTGGTAGTTGTTCCCCCTGTTATTAGTCAGGGAACGCATTTGATTGAGAATGCACCACAACTTCTACAAGATCTTATGAAGAATGAAACCATCAATCAGCTCAATACTCAGTATGGATTGATTGATACTTTGCAGGAGCGCTTGAAGTCAATTACCTCTGATGGAACGCTGCTGATCTCAACCTTTGGTGGAGTTATCGGTGTGGGTAAATCTGTACTGTCAGGTTTCTTCACCGCCTTAACTATTTTGGTTTTAACCTTGTACTTCATCACTTCCTTGCCGCAAGCGATCGATCTAGGTCTTTCTTTGGTTCCAGCTAGCCGTCGTGACCGTGTTGGCTTGCTGACACATGCTGTTATCGCGCGAGTTGGATCCTTTGTTGGTAGCCAGATATTGATCGCAGCGATGGCCGCAGTGTTTGTGGTTATTTTAGGAACAATTCTGGGATTGCCTTCTCCAATCGCTATCGGCATGATCGTGCTTGTTGCAGCCTTAATTCCGCTTATTGGACACTTCATCGGTTGCGGAATCTTTACCTTGATCGCTCTGACCCAATCGTGGGTAATCGGATTAATTGCCTTCGTCGCATATGTTGTTTATGTACAAATTGAAAACTATGTAGTCACACCACGAATCATGAAGCGCACCTTGTCTGTGCCTGGCGCTGTCACAATCATCGCTGCATTGATCGGTTCTTCATTACTTGGATTGGTGGGAGGTTTGCTTGCAGTGCCTGTAGCAGCCTCAATCATCCTGATTCTGGATGAAGTGGTTATTCCGCGCGCAAATAACGCTTAAAACTCAAGCGGAAGTGTTGTTGGAACACCTGTAACTATCGAGACTATCTCTGACAAAACGCGATGGACCGCGGGCTCTCCCACCCATAAGTGCTTGGCATCATCCACCGCAATGATCTTTACTGAAGGTGCAACCGAGAATCTCTCACGCGCAGCTGCTGGTTGCAAGTAATCATCATGCTCGGGAACTAGCGCTGTGATTGGTCGCGAATCGGTATTCCAATACATCAACTGTTCATTGGTTGTAGTTCGCAGAGGCGGACTCAGCAGAATCAATCCTTTATGACGAGGATCCTTTGCATGTTGCAAGGCAAGATCGGTGCCGAAAGACCAACCTGTAACCCACACATTCTCAAGCTTTAATTCATCAAAGCAGTAACGCAACATCGCTTCAACATCAAAACGTTCTGCAACACCATTATCAAACTGACCTGTACTACTTCCTGCCTCGCTCGTTGTACCGCGTGTATTAAAACGAACGACAGTGATTCCGGCCATTGCAGGCAAACGATTGGCTGCCTTCTTATAAACATGGCTATCCATCATTCCGCCGGCGGTAGGCAGTGGATGCAAGCATAAAATCGCACCTTTTGAAGGTGTCAGTGGAGCGGCAACCTCGCCGATCAGATCTACTCCATCTTCAGTACGTACATGAAATGCAGTTCTGGTCGCGTCAAAGACACTGCTAGGACGTACGGTCTGCATCATGCTTCAAATCCTATCCATACACGGCTAGGCTTAACGACATGGCAAAAACATTTAACTCATTGAATCCATCAAATGGCGAGGTAATTGGGCGTTACCCAATCTTCACCACTAAAGAGGTCGCCGCAGTTGTTACTCAGGCACGCGAAGCATCTGATAGTTGGGTCAAACTTGGGTTTAGTGGCCGTAAGAAAACTTTGCTCGCATGGAGCAGTTACATCATTAACAATATTGAACAGATTTCCCAGTTAATTTCGCTGGAAACAGGCAAGCCACTGAGTGATTCGCGGTTAGAGGTATCAAACGCGGTAAACCACATTGGTTGGGCGGCACGTCACGCTGAAGACATTATGCGCACATCTCATCGTGCACCAGGTGCATTAATGGCCAATATGTCCGCAACGGTAGAACGATCTCCATTAGGTGTTGTCGGAGTAATTGGTCCTTGGAACTACCCGATCTTTACCCCTATTGGTTCTATCGCTTATGCGTTAGCTGCTGGAAATACCGTTGTCTTTAAGCCAAGCGAGTACACACCAGGCGTTGGAATGTGGATGGATGAGAGCTTTAATGCAGTTGCACCATTTGCTGGAATCTTTACGACGATCACAGGTTTAGCAGAAACCGGAAATGCTTTGTGCACATCTGCAATCAACAAACTTTCCTTTACTGGATCAACACGCACGGCAAAGTTAGTTGCAGCAGCGTGTGCGACTCAAATGACACCTGTTGTGCTGGAGTGCGGTGGTAAGGATCCCGTAATCGTTGCCTCTGATGCCAATCTAGATCGCGCAGTAGATGCGACTATCTGGTCTGCAATGGCTAATGCCGGTCAATCGTGCATCGGTGCTGAGCGTGTGTACGTTGATGAAAAGGTTGCAGATCTATTTATTGAAAAGGCGATCGCTTTGGCATCAACCCTGAAGGCTGGCGCGCCAGGCGAAGGCAATTACGGTGCATCAACCATGCCCTCACAAATAGGTGTCATCACATCACACATTAAGGCTGCTATTAAAGATGGTGGAAAATTTGCCTATGGCAGTATGAAATCAGTTCAAGAACCATTTGTGCAGCCAGTTATTTTGGTCGATGTTCCTGAAAGCTCTTCAGCAGTTCGTGAAGAGACCTTTGGACCAATCATCATTATTAATCGCGTGAAATCAATGAAGGAAGCGATCGCACTTTCCAATGATTCTCGATATGGCTTAGGTGCAAATATCTGGTCCAAGCGACAAGGCAAGAAGATCGCATCTCAACTGCACTGCGGAATGGTTGCAATCAACTCAACATTTTCATTTGCAGCTATCTCATCAGTTCCATTTGGTGGAGTTAAGGACAGTGGTTATGGCCGTATTCATGGACCAGAAGGTTTGTTGGAGTACACCTACGCCCGCACCGTTGTAAGAACTCGGGTTAATCTTCCGCTCAAGATTTTGAGTTTCAAGCGCACCGCTGGAACAGATCGATTAATCGTGAGAGCTTCACGTTTATTAAAAGGTCGCTTAGGTTAGTCAAGAAGAAATAGCACTGAATTAAAAGCGTGGAGCGTTCCTAGTTCGCTCTGTATTTGGACGGCGCTTATCTTTCTTTGCCCAACAGGCGGTATGCCAATGACGTCGACCATCCTCGTCATACTCTTTCCAAGCAACCACATGTGGTGTTGCTAAAGGAATCAATTGATCGCACCCAGGGCATCGATATGGCTTGGTAGAACCTGAGCCCGTTAAGCGACGAACGATGTAAACGCCATCATTGTGCTCTTCAACGCTCTCACCTGTAGAGGCGATATTGATTTCACGCGGCTCTTCAGGCTTTTGGCGCTTCTTTGGGTAGTTTCTACGGGGGCTCACAGCCTTATTTTCGCATAGTAAAGTTGTCTCATGAGCCTCATCGAAGTAAAAGGCCTCACTAAAAGTTACGGTGATGTTCATGCCGTGCGCGGTGTAGATCTCACAATTGAGCAGGGTGAAATCTTTTCAATCCTCGGGCCTAATGGCGCAGGTAAAACAACAACCGTTGAAATCCTTGAAGGTTTCAGAGTTCGTGACTCCGGTTCAGTTTCAGTCTTGGGCTTTGATCCCAATACAAAGGGCCACCAATCTCGAGAATGGCGAAACCGCATCGGTATCGTTTTGCAGAGCTCCTCCGATGCCGGCGATCTAACTGTCTTTGAAACCATTAACCACTTCAGCGGTTACTACTCAAACCCACGCGATGTAGAAGAAGTCATTCACTCTGTCGGTTTGAAAGAGAAGGAAAGCGCCTTAATTCGAAACCTTTCAGGCGGTCAACGCCGCAGATTAGATGTGGCATTAGGAATTATTGGAAACCCTGAACTGATCTTTTTAGATGAACCAACAACCGGTTTTGATCCTGAAGCACGACGAGCCTTTTGGTCTTTGATCAAGCAGCTTCGTAATGATGGTGCAACGATTCTATTGACTACCCACTACTTGGATGAGGCCGAAGCCCTTGCCGATCGCGTAGCGGTTATCAATAAGGGCGTGATTGTGGAGATCTCGACTCCAGCAGAGCTTGGCGGAAGAGCAACATCCCAAGCAACTGTGCAGTGGCGAGATGGAGATCAGATCAAATCTGAAAAGAGTGATAATCCGACCGCGCTAGTTGCGTCCCTTGCTTCTCGATTTAATGGTGAGGTCCCGGAGTTAATCGTCACCCGCCCTTCATTAGAAGATATCTACCTAGAGATGATTGGAGGCGTTCATGAATAAGATTCCAAGCGCACTTCAACTTGGTATCCGACGTGGCGGCCTTGAGATTCGTCAATTCGCACGTCAACGCGAATCTGTTGTCTTCACTCTGTTATTCCCCGTCATCCTGCTGGCGATCTTTGGATCTGTTTTCAAAGACACAATCGCACCCGGTGTGACTTTTTCACAGTACTTTGTTGCTGGAATGATCGCATCTGGTCTTGTAAACACTGGTTTCCAAGCGCTAGCAATCACTATTCCGATGGAGCGTGATTTTGGTGCACTAAAGCGTCTGCGCGGAACACCAATGCCAGCTTCCAGTTACTTCATTGGAAAAGCAATTCTTATTTTCATCAGCATGGTTATTCAAATTCTCTTGCTTTTGGGGTTTGGTCTTGCTTTCTTTGGTTTAGAAATGCCAACCGAAACAGCTAAGTGGCTGACCTTCGCTTGGTTGGTACTGCTTGGCAGTGCTTGTTCAACCGCACTTGGTATTGCTTTTTCAATTGTTCCCAAGAGTGGTCGTGGAGCATCTGCCGTTGTTTCGCCGATTGTCATCATTTTGCAGTTCTTTAGCGGAGTTTTCTTTGTCTTCACCCAACTGCCAACCTGGATGCAGCAAGTTGCAGCAATCTTTCCCCTTAAGTGGTTGACGCAAGGAATGCGTTCCGTTTTCCTACCGGATTCATTTGCTTCGCAAGAGGTTGCACAATCGTGGGAGCTGCAAAAGACCTTCATTATTTTGGTGATCTGGTTAATCATCGGCGTCTTTTTCAGCGTCCGTAAGTTCAAGTGGGATCGCGATTAAGAAGGTTATAGCTCTTGTTCTGGCGCTTGTCGTTCTAGCGCCAGCGGCGCACTCTGCCCAGAGTTCAACTGTGGCAGCAACAAAGAAGGCGAAGATAACCCCATCGCCATCACCAGTCTGGCCACCTAAAGGTTTCATTAAAAGCAAAGATGGCAACACCTACGCCAAGATTCCAACTGCAAAAGAGTTAGTTGGCTTAGCTTCTAATGACAAGGTGTTAACACGTGCTTTGGCTAAGCAAATTGATGGAACGCCAGTATGTGAAAAGTTCTCATGTGGCGCTGTCCAGGTCGCATCATTAACTGGTTGTACCTGGTGGGTTGTTACCGCAACTGTGAAAGGTGTGGTTTCTGCAGAGGACAAGACGCAAAAAACCTTTGGAACGGTTCGTACTACCTATGGCGAAACCGGCGCAAAGAAGTACGCCACAATCTTAATTATTAGCCAAGAACCAATCGAGTTAGAGCACTCGATTTCAAATATAAAAGCTTCCTGCCGCAAAGATGTTCCGCAAGAAAGAGTCCCTGGAACAACCTACACAGTTACTCCTTAGCGGTTAGCCCCAGGTACCCAGAGCTGATCGCCAATCTCTTTGTTGGCATAACGTGCAAGAACGAAGAGAAGATCTGAACAACGATTCAGGTACTTTGCTGTTAAGGGATTTACTCCTCCACCAAATGCGTGAATAGCTGCCCAAGTGCAACGCTCTGCACGGCGAACAACGGTGCGGGCCACATGAAGGTGCGCTGCCGCTGGGGTTCCAGATGGCAAAACAAATGAGCGAAGAGATTCAAGGTGAGCGTTGTACTTATCAATCTGCTCTTCGAGGTATGTGATCTGAGATTCAAGAACGCGCAACGGCTCAAAGGCTGGTGAATCTACAACCGGAGTACAAAGATCAGCGCCAACATCAAACAGATCATTTTGAATTCGCACCAATAGCGCGCGAACTTCATCGGTTAATTCATCGGTTGAAAGGACCACACCGATAGTTGAGTTAGCCTCATCAACCGTTGCATACGCCTCAAGACGTGGGTCATTTTTCGAGGTACGGCTCATGTCTCCTAGAGATGTAGTTCCGTCATCGCCAGTCTTTGTGTAAATGCGCGTTAAATTAACCATGTGCTTACCTTATAAGTAGACTGCACCTATGGCATCCCACGATCGCTTCCGCGTAGTCGGCGGCACCTCATTGCGTGGAGAGGTCTTTGTTGGAGGCGCTAAGAACTCGGTTTTAAAGCTCATGGCAGCCTCTTTGCTAGCAACTGGCAGCACCACGATTCGCAATGTTCCAGATATCGCCGATGTAGACATCATGGCCGATCTCTTGACTCGGTTGGGATGCACCGTTGAACGAGGTGCAGATACCGTTCGAATCGATGTACCTGCAGAACCTGCCCACCGCGCTGATTACGATCTTGTTCGAAAAATGCGTGCTTCAATCAATGTTCTAGGACCTTTAGTTGCACGAGTTGGCCAAGCAGATGTCGCACTTCCCGGTGGAGATGCGATTGGTTCACGAGGATTAGATTTTCACATTAAAGGTCTAGAAGCACTGGGTGCTAAAGCCCATATCGAACATGGTTATGTGATCGCAGAAGCACCAGATGGATTGACCGGCGCACCTGTTGAACTGGATTTTCCAAGTGTTGGTGCCACAGAAAACATTATGACCGCGGCGGTGTTAGCTAAGGGTGTAACAACAATTGATAACGCTGCCCGCGAACCAGATATCGTCGATCTTGGTGAGTTCTTGCTTTCTATGGGTGCAAAGATCGAAGGTTTGGGAACTCCGCTGATCACAATTACCGGTGTAGAAAAACTATCGCCCACAGATCACACAACAATTACAGATCGCATCATCACGGGCACATGGGCATTTGCCGCCGCGATGACCCGTGGTGACATCACCATCCACGGCGCAGTACCTGAACATTTAGAATTACCCCTTGAAAAATTAGCATCTGCAGGTGCAATCATCACAACCACAGCCGATGGAATTCGCGTAAAGATGGATGTGCGACCACAGGCAATCGATGTTGCAACACTTCCCTACCCAGGTTTCCCAACTGATCTGCTTCCAATGGTGATCGCGTTGAACGCGGTTGCTGAAGGTCATTCAATGGTGACAGAAAATGTCTTTGAATCCCGCTTCATGTTTGTCAACGAACTCAGCCGACTAGGCGCCCAAGTAAGCGTTGATGGCCATCACGCCTCAATTACCGGCGTTGCTGAGCTATCTGGTGCACCAGTTGAAGCGCACGATATCCGCGCAGGTGCAGGTTTAGTTTTGGCCGCCCTAGTTGCAGAAGGTGAAACCACTGTAGATCAGGCGTTTCACGTCGATCGTGGATACCCGAACTTTGCAGAACAGTTACAAAGCCTTGGGGCCAACGTCACTCGCGAATAGTTCTAGACAAATAGTTTTGTGGCATAAAAAAAGTAATTCTCAGCTGCGAAAAGATGAAGAAGCAACTACACACTTTTCTACGCTAAGAATTACTTTTTTAATTAAAGATTAGTTAACTGACTCCGTAAGTATTGAAACGCGATTATTCGCAACGGACAAGAATCCCCCGCTGACCTTGAACTCTGTTGCTTCACCGTTGGTGCCATGAATAACAACTTGGCCGTCAACAAGTACTCCGAACAAAGGTGTGTGGCCGGTCAAAATACCGATATCACCTTCGATGGTGCGGGCTGACACAGATTGTGCTTCGCCCGACCATACGCGCTCCGTTGGAGAAACTAGTTCGACTTTGAGTGTCATGATCTATTACTTCGCCAAGCTTGCTGCTAGTTCAGCAGCGTTGCGCTCAACATCTGCAAGACCACCGCACATGAAGAATGCCTGCTCTGGAATGTGATCGTACTTTCCATCTGCAAGTGCTTCGAATGCCTCGATTGTCTCTGATAGAGGAACGAATGATCCGTCGATTCCTGTAAACACCTTCGCTACGAATGTGTTCTGTGACAAGAAGCGCTGAATACGACGTGCGCGGCCTACGAGTACGCGGTCATCTTCTGACAATTCATCGATACCGAGAATTGCGATGATGTCCTGTAGATCCTTGTAACGCTGCAAGATCTGCTTGATGCGGTTAGCAACACGGAAGTGGTGCTCACCGATGTAGCGTGGATCCAAAATGCGTGAAGTTGAGTCAAGTGGATCCACAGCTGGGTAGATACCAAGCTCTGAAATCGGACGAGACAACACTGTTGTTGCATCTAAGTGGGCGAAAGTAGTGTGTGGAGCTGGGTCGGTAATATCGTCAGCAGGGACGTAGATCGCCTGCATTGATGTAATTGAGTGACCACGTGTTGATGTGATGCGCTCCTGTAGCTGACCCATTTCATCAGCCAAAGTTGGCTGGTATCCCACAGCTGATGGCATACGGCCTAGAAGTGTTGAAACCTCTGAACCTGCCTGTGTGAAACGGAAGATGTTATCGATGAACAGAAGTACGTCCTGCTTTTGAACATCGCGGAAGTACTCAGCCATTGTTAGTGCTGACAATGCAACACGTAGACGCGTTCCAGGTGGTTCATCCATCTGACCGAACACTAACGCGGTCTTATTGATAACACCGGTCTCGGTCATTTCGAGGAACAAGTCATTACCTTCGCGAGTACGCTCACCAACAC
>JBJONC010000019.1:0-11792 GCA_046052005.1 Actinomycetota bacterium | reverse complement strand
CAAATGCAGCTTTATTAAGTTCAGGTGCCCAATCCATTGGTGCCAAAATATGTACTGAATCATTTCTGACAACCGCATGGTGTCCAGATTTTTCTGCGATTTCTACGATGCGCGCTAAATCAGAGTGGTGTAATGATTTAGCGATGATAGTTGGTTGCTGCTTCGTCATAAGTTCGCCAATTGGACCAGCAAAGACAATCTCACCTTTTCGTAGCATCACGATGTAATCACTGATGATTTCAAGCTCTGAAAGTAGGTGTGAAGAGACAAAAACGGTTGTTCCATCATTAGCGAGATCACGCAGTAAGGCACGAACTTCTTGAATGCCTTCGGGATCAAGTCCATTTGTTGGTTCATCCAACATCAGTAGCTTTGGATTAGGTAGCAATGCAGCTGCAATTCCTAAGCGTTGCTTCATTCCTAATGAATATGTCTTGTACTTAGATTTTCCACGTTCACCAAGACCAACTTTTTCCAAAAGAGTTTGAACTCTCTCGACTGGAAATCCTCCAAGTCGAGCAAGCACCATCAAATTTTCATGTCCAGACAATGCAGGATAAAAAGCTGGACCTTCAATCATCGCGCCAACGCGGCTTAAATACTTTTCAGGGTGTTCAATCGGTTCACCAAGAATGTGGCCCTTGCCAGTTGTAGGCGTAATGAGGCCGAGCAGCATTCGCATCGTGGTTGTCTTGCCCGAACCATTTGGACCTACGAAGCCACACACCGTACCCAGCGGTACTTCAAAGTTGATATGTGAGACCGCTAAGCGGTCGTCATATTTTTTGGATAGATCTGAGACTGAAATTGCAGTGTTGGACATGCCCCTTACTCTGCCACAATTAGTCCATGAGCAAGCGACCTTGGGGGTATCAACCTCGTCCAGAAACACTGGGACCTTACTGGGAACTTCATCCGCAAACACATTCAGTTCGTGCAGGTCTTGCTCGCACCGGATTTGGTGAAACATCTGAAGCGTTATTTCTAAACAGTGGTTTTACATATACATCTGCTGAAGAAGCTTTTGATTCATTTACTGAAGAGACAGATCACTACTTGTATAGCCGCTTCCACAATCCAACGATCGCAATGTTTGAGAATCGTTTGGCAGCCATCGAAGGCGCAGAGATGTGCGTTGCGACAGGTTCAGGAATGTCTGCAATGTTCGCATCCCTTGCATGTTTGGTTGAACAAGGTGACCACGTCGTTGCATCTGCTGCGATGTTTTCTTCATGCCACGTAGTAATTACAGAGTTCTTGCCTAAGTGGGGCGTGACCTTTGAATTAGTTAAGGGAAATGATCCAGCTGTTTGGGCCAAGGCTCTCAACAAACCAACCAAGGCAGTGTTTATCGAAACTCCAAGTAATCCATTGCTTGAAATTGTTGATATCGCGATGGTGAGCGAACTTGCTCACAAGGTTGGTGCAACTGTAATCGTAGACAACGTTATGGCATCTCCGGTTTTGCAGAAGCCTTTGTCTCTCGGTGCTGATGTTGTTATGTACTCGGCGACAAAGCACATCGACGGCCAAGGTCGTGTTCTTGCCGGCGCACTCTTGGGATCAGCTTCATACATTCAAGAAAAGCTTTTGCCATTTGTTCGCCACACAGGTCCTGCGCTTAGCGCATTCAACGCCTGGGTTCTTGTTAAGTCATTAGAAACAATGCACATGCGCGTTGAAAGCATGGTTGCAAATGCGCAAGCGGTTGCAGAGTTCTTAGAAAAGCAGCCAGCAATTAAATCTGTGCGTTACCCGGGTCTTAAGTCTCATCCAGGTCATGAATTAGCAATGAGGCAGATGAATAACGGTGGTGGAACCACAATCGGCATTGAATTCAATGGTGATCAATCACAGGTCTTTGCCTTCATGAATAAGCTTCGTGTCATTGATATTTCCAACAATTTAGGTGACAGCAAGACGCTAATTACGCACCCAGCTTCAACTACACATCGCCGTTTATCTCCCGAAGTTCAGGCAGAAATGGGAATCACACCTTCAGTATTGCGTCTATCTGTTGGCTTAGAACATTCAAGCGACTTGATTAAGGATTTGCAGCAGGCTTTAGCTAAGTAGTTGTGCAACAACCAGCAGTACTGACAAAAGGCTTAAGTAAGTAATTGACCACTGGAAAATCTTTCCCGCCACCTTCGCATACTCTGTGGAACCTTCTTTGAGCGCGATCAGTTGAACTGCAAAAACTAACCCAAGCGCAACCGTTACCAACAAAGACCACAAAGGTAGATCGGCAGAGAGAATCAACCACACAGATGAGGCAATCATCAAGATTGTGTGAAACCACATTTCTTTGAGAACTCGACCCTTGGTTGCAACAACAGGAAGCATTGGGGTTCCAGCGGCTGCGTAATCATCCTTGTACTTAATTGCCAGCGCCCAAAAATGTGGCGGAGTCCAAAAGAAAATTACAAAGAAAAATGCCCAAGCGGTAGGTGACAAGGAATCCGTGACAGCTGCCCAACCAATAAGAACTGGCATACATCCCGCTGCGCCACCCCAAACAATATTTTGCGCAGTGCGTTGCTTTAACGCCATCGTGTACACAACAACATAAAAAATAATTGCAATCAATGCAAGAACTGTTGCAAGTGGTGTTGTGAAAGTCCAAAAGATAACTAGTGAAAGCAAACCAATCAAAGTTGCAAAAATAGTTGCATTCTTTTTTGAAATTTGACCAGTAACAATTGGACGTTTTGCAGTTCGTGCCATCAACTTATCGATGTCGCTTTCAATCACCATGTTGAAGGCGTTCGCACTTCCTGCGGCCAAGGTTCCTGCAAAAATTGTTGCAAAAGCTAAACCAAATTGAGGCAATCCTTCGGCCGCCAAAACCATTGCAGGCAAAGTTGAAACGAGTAAGAGTTCCACCACTCGTAACTTCATTAGATCGAGATATCCCCGCATAGCGCTGCTCACGCGCCAAGATTACTCAGCCTTTCGGAGTACGCCTCCCAGACCTCTCTCAGGGATAATAGTTACCTTGCTCTCAACGAGGGGATAACAAATGACCGAGAACAACAAGCCTGAATGGTTTGAGATCACCGATAAGGATGAGAAGCCAGAGCTTCGCAAAGTATCGAAATCTCTACCTGTGAGCGCAGTACTAGTTGCAGCGTTGATTCTCGGCTTCGGCGCAGTCATGGGCCAAACCCAGAATGAGACTCCAGCATCTGCTGTGACAGCAAATGCGGTTCAATCGACAGATGCGCAAGCATCTCCAACATCGACCGCGGTAACTGCGGTTAAGTCAGCGGTTTCCAATCCTGTGACCGCAGCGGTTGTTGGTACAGCTGCTGCAAGTAAGTTAGCCAATCCTTCGATCTCAAAACTGCCTACCGGTGGTGGCGATGATGACGAAGATGATGAGCATCACGGGCGCGGACATCACGATGATGATGAAGATGATGAAGATGAGGATGATGACTAACTAGTACAGTTAGGTAATGCGCACAAAGTTCTTACCTTTAATCTTAGTAATTTCGCTCTGTGTCACGGCAACACCGGCACAGGGCGAAGTTGTTTCTCCATCAATGAAGTTAATCCAAACAATCAACGGATCAATCTCACCTAAATCTGTTCGCTCTTCAGGTGATGGCGTTGTGAGTGCACACAACATGATGTATCGACACTCTGTCACGGTTTATGACGCAAAAACCTTCCAACTCTTACACACCATCTCTGACTCAGTTTCATTAAAGAGTTTTGGAGCATCTAAGAATTCAGGAACGTACAAAGGTGCTCCCGTCGAAGGTAGTTTTTCACCTGATGGAAAGTATTTATATGTGAGCAATTATGCGATGTATGGCAAGGGGTACAACAAAGAAGGTCATGACACTTGTTCACCGGCAAATGGATACGACAAGAGTTTTGTGTACCGAATTAACCGCACCGATTACACAATAGATTCTGTATACGAAGTTGGCTCGGTCCCAAAGGTTGTTGAAGTAACGCCTGATAACAAGTATGTCCTTGCAGCAAATTGGTGTTCTTACACCGTTTCAGTGATTTCAGTTGAAAAGAATAAGGTTGTAAAAACCATCAAAATTGGGCGTTATCCCCGTGGCATCGCGATAAATAATGACTCAACTAAAGCGTATGTCGCTGAAATGGGTGGCAATCGAATCCATGTAATTAACCTTCAAGATTTCTCTACCTCCTATATTCCAATTGGAAGTAACCCACGTGCAATTGTGTTGTCTCCTGATAACTCAACTATGTATGTCACCATGAATTTATCTGGACGAGTGGCTTCCTGGAATTTACTCACTAATAAGCCGGGCAAATCAGTTAAGACTGGTGATGCCGCAAGAAGTCTTGCTATCTCAGGAGATGGTTCAGCTTTGTATGTTGTGAACTACAAGAGCGACACGATGTCTCGCGTTCGCACAAGCGACATGAAGGTCACTCAGAACATCAAGGTATGTAATGAACCGATCGGTATTACTTACGATCTACCAACTGGCAACACTTGGGTAGCTTGTTACAAAGGTCAGATAAAGATCTTTTCAAACAATTAAGGTGCTGGTGAGATCTCTGCTGGAATATTAGGCGCAGCGATTCTTCCAAGTACACGATCAATTGCTGCGCGTGCCTTATTCAAGGCAGAGTTACCCTTTGCGATCTCATCTGCCAAAGTTACAAAGATATATTCGCGATCGGTTGATTGCACATATCCAGCCAAAGTTGCAGTTCCATTGAGAGTTCCAGTTTTTGCACGCACAAGGCCAACCGCTGAAGGCGCTGTAGTTAGGAAGCGACTGCGCAAAGTTCCAGATACACCTCCGACAGGTAATCCGGAATAAATCAACGCGAACTTTTCATCTTTACGTAGTTTGTAAAGTAGCTCACCCATTAAGTGTGCGGTGATCTTGTTTTTTCTTGACAATCCACTGGCATCTGCAACCACTAACTTTGAATCATCAACTTCGAACTTTGCAAGGATTTCTCTAAAAACCTTGTCTACGCCTTTGGTATCCATGCTGTAGCCAGCTGCTTTAGCGGATAAGCGTGCCAAACGCTCTGAAATGAGGTTGTCACTCCACAAGAGAATCCAGTCAATTAACGCTGCCACAGTTGGTGAATTTTCAGAAACAATCTGCTCTCCCAGCGCCATGAAGGCTTCATCGTCGGTCACTGATTTCATGACAGGCTTGAAGCTGCGCTTGGCCCAAAAAGCTTTCAGATTGGAAACATCCTGAGAGTACAAACCACTGTAAATCACTTTGTAGTTCTTGAGCGATCCACCGTTGAACTCTTTTACTGCGCTAAGAGTTCGAAATCCCATGTATGGCAGTGATGCACGGTTCATCTTGCGCGCTGTGTTGTGATCTAAGCTGATCCAAGGATCGTATGCACCGCGAACAATTACTGTTTTTAGCTCTGGATTAATGTTTACTGTTGTATTGAAAGTTGAATTAATATCCAAATGCTCGATGGTTGCTGTAGCGGTCAGAATCTTCATCACCGAGGCAGGTTTGCGTTGTGAGAAACCATTCTTCTCATAAACCACAGCTCCAGTATTTCCATCAATAACAATCATTGCGGGATTAGAAAGCGTTTGGCTTTTCAATAATTCGTCAAAAATCGGCGGAATAGATTCGGGCCCAAGCGCTGCCTGCGCGGGAAAAATTGAAAGTATTGTTGCAAGGGTGATTGCAAAGAAACGGTACAGAAAGGACATTGTTACTTTCTAGCGCCAGGAAGCGATAACAATATTGGTGACGGTCAAACCAAGCATCGCCACCCATACATTCTTTGCAAGCTCCTGCTTCTTCACATTTGTGTAACCAAGAACCAGAATTACAAGAAGAATAATGAATTTAATTCCAACTTTGATGTGATTGAGCTCTTCATCGGGCTTCACACTGTTGTGTAGTCCCACCATCACGATGCCAGCTAGCAATGCGGTCAAACCTGCATGCAAAATTCCAGGATTCAACTTACGAGGGGATTTGTTCCACTGATGCAATAGCAAAGACAAAATGCCGATGACTGAAAGAAGGTGGATTACATACGCGACTGTGTTGATAGCTGACATGTATTCAGTTTAGAGTGCCTACATGTCTTCTCCAACTACCCCCGCCAGTATTGGCCCAGGTGAATTTTTCCCGGTTGTAGGTGTTGGACCACATGAGAAGCCTTGGCCAGAGGGCGAACAATACGATCCTGAATTATTACTGAATGGCGATCGTCGAAATGTCCTAGATCACTATCGATACTGGACCGTCGCAGCGATTGTGGCTGACTTGAACACAAAGCGTCATAAATTGCAGATTGCGATTGAAAATTGGCAACATGATTTGAATATCGGTTCAATCGTTAGAACAGCAAATGCTTTCAATGTATCTGGAGTTCACATCGTCGGTAAGCGCGACTGGAATAAGCGCGGAGCGATGGTGACAGATAGATATCTGACTGTAATGCATCATCCAACCATCGAAGATTTCGCGAAGTACTGCAAAGATCAAGGGCTTCCAATTATCGGAATCGATAATGTACCGGGTTCAAAGCAATTGGAATCTGCACAACTTCCTGAAAGCTGCGTTCTTTTATTTGGACAAGAAGGTGCAGGAATGTCCGATGAGGGCATTGCAGTGTGTGAAGTTTTGTACGAAATAAATCAATACGGATCTACACGTTCAATGAACGCATCTGCTGCGGGTGCGATTGCTATGTACCACTGGGCTTTGCAGCACTTACCTCGTTAAGAAGATAGT
Organism: Actinomycetota bacterium; assembly: GCA_046052005.1. Taxonomy (GTDB): domain Bacteria; phylum Actinomycetota; class Actinomycetes; order Nanopelagicales; family Nanopelagicaceae; genus Planktophila. The sequence goes on along the minus strand of JBJONC010000019.1, from coordinate 5,058 downwards.
TGGGAAAGTAATCCATCTACTGCTCGTTCAACCATAGCCAAAGTAGTTTCATACGCTTCATCACTTTGGTTATAAGGATCTGGAACCTCTAACTTAAAATAATCCGCTGAACTCGGATCAATGTGTTGTAGTTCAGGGTCAAAGCTTCTTAAATAATAAACCTTTGAACGCTGCTCATCATTTTCAGCTAATGAAACAACGTTGTGATAATTACTTGAATCCATCACAAGAATTAAGTCGTGGATGAAGAAATCATTCGCGGTAAATTGCTTAGCGGTGTGTTGATGTGTGTAACCAGCCTTTTCCCAAATCTTTTTTGAGGATGGATGTGGCCCTTGCCCAATATGCCAAGGACCTGTCCCAGCGCTATCTACTGTGATTACTGGGCTCTTAATCGCGGCTTTCTTGTTAGCTAAAACCGCGGCCGCCATAGGCGAACGACAGATATTGCCGAGACAAACCATGGTGATGCTGAGCTGATCCTTACCTTTAATTGAGGAGATCACGCTCTGGCTCATCCTCCAACGCTTCCTGAACTGACTTTAAGCGACGCTCGATCTCATCGGCTTCTTCTGTTCGACCTTGCATGCGCAAAATCTTGGCGATACGAGACTCGATGTCAACAATGAACTCAAAATCCTTAGGCTCATCTTCGCTTACGATCGCCAACACGTTTTCCAAAGTTGCCAGACCTTCATCATATTTTTCTAGCAAGATTTGTGCCTTGCCATATTCGAATGATGCAAAGGTTTCGCGGCGATGATCGTGACCTGTTTCAAATACGTCAACCGCTTTACGTGCCGTTTCTAAAGCAAGTTCACCCTCGCCTAATTCGATAAGGCATGAAGCCATTTTCTGATCACAACGTGCAACGTGAATTACTTCTTTGTTTCGCTTAAAGAGTGAACGTGCTTCTTTAAAAGCTTCAATAGCTTTCTCGTAATTCTTTAGCTCGCGTTCTGCGCAACCGATCAGATGTAAATCATTTGCTGCGCCAATTTCATTTCCGTCAACAAGGTGCTCTTGCGCACACTCATTCATGGTTTCTACGACTTTGTCGTAATTCTTAGATGAGTACCACCATTCACCTAATGTGCATGCAAGCTCAAGCGCAATAGGTGATTTGTTCTCGCGCAAAATTTCAACAGCTTTGCTCATTGCATTAGCAGCTTCATCCATGCGCTTGAGTTGGTTTAAGTTGTAACCAATCGCCGAATACGCCTGTGCTAAACCTTCAGATGAAACCGAAGCGCCAAGTTGTGAGTAAATATCTCGAGCGGTTTCGGCTAATGCCAAAGCTTCGTCATATTGTCCGCGCGCATAGATACGTGCACTTAATTCGTAATAAGTGCTGGCACGTTCTTCACCTTCTACTTCTGGAATTCGATCCCAGAGCATTTCTTCGGTGACGAGTTCTTCCATGCCTTCGTCTTCGCTCATGTGCGTGACCCTATACGCATCTGCTTAAGGGCGACTGGGGAAATCAATCTGTGCCACCGGCCATTTTCCAGTTTTGACCGCTTTAAGCACCTCGGTAGTGACCGTTGTGATCTGCTTTTGAGCGATCAGGTCAAAGGCGTGTCCCCATGGGCAGCGGTTTTTGATGGCGCAGACCCAGGCGTTGGTTCCCATATTGAGAACCGACGCCCCGCTTGGTGCGTTGTAATAAGTGCTCATTGCGACATACCCCTTTTCTGTGGGGCTTATGGCTGAACGTGCAACAACTTGAACTCCAGGACCAATTGTTCCTAAAGCGGTATCGGCTTCATAACCATACAAACCTTTAATCACTGCATCCTTACCTAAACTCTTAAAGGGCCAGACATTATTTGAAACCAAATCTTTCTTGATTGCTAATGCAAAGTATTGAGAACCAAGCAACAGGGATTCTGGACGGTTTACTTCTCGGTACGGTAAGCGACCTGAAATTTCTCGGTTTGAAATTTCTGTTATTGCATACGCGGTATTGCCGCCGAAGGCAACAAGGTTTACGCCTGCAGCAACTGCGCCATCAATCGAGTCACGCATTTTCACAGTCCAGTACTCGCTATGTCCACCAACTGCAATATTTTTTGTTGCAGCAAAGACAGTTGGGTTTCTATCAACTTCAAAATCTGTGACGTAATTAGTATCTATGCCTAGCTTTTCAATCAAGGTAAGTAGTGGTTGCTCCATATATCTGAACTGACCAGAACCATCTCCGTCGTAAGGACGATTAAATGTCACTACCTTCGCAGCGGATTCACGTGCGCCATCAGGACCTTTGTATAGCGATGAACCGCCCCATTGGTTGTAACTCTGCCAGGTTAAGACCGATGAGATGAAAGTGAGATCACTTGGCGCATCTCCATAAACTAAGAATGGAATAAAAGTTGCCGCACGTAAATTGTTGGATAGCTTTACTAGGTACTGACCTGGTGGAGTCTTTGCATCAATCGAAATATGTGTTGGTGATTTCAAGAGCTTTACGAGGCGAGCGCCAGAGTTGCTGTAGTGACCCATGCGATAAATCGACGCGGTAAATTTCTTGGAGCCAACTGTTGTTAGCGTTAATTTGTCGCCACAAGTAGCGCTGCTTGCGTTTAGGTAGCCCTCGATTCGTGGAACATCTTTGCGGCGTGAAAAGTCAGCGCTGAAGCGCAAGGGAACTCCATCGCTCCATTTTTTATCGCCAGCTTTTTGGTTTTCCCTGGCTACCCAGCCAGCGGATTGATCCCATCCGCAGGTGGAGGCGGTGGCTGTAACCGGCCACAACTGGGTGACCAGCAGAACCATGGCCAGGAATTTACGCATGGGCACACAATAGGTCACGCTTATCTGCCTATAAATGGCAGATGCAAATCGTTTGCATTAACCTTTATCCATGCATATTCCTGATGGCTTTATCGATGTCCAAACCTCTGCGATCTTCGCTGGCCTAGCCGCCGCAGGCGTAGCAACAGCCCTCAAGGGTGCTCGTACCCAGCTTGATGAAAAGACCGCTCCTCTTGCAGGCCTAACCGCGGTATTTATCTTTGCGGTGCAGATGCTCAACTTTCCAGTTGTTGCCGGCACTAGTGGTCACCTTTTAGGTGGTGCATTAGCTGCGGTCTTAGTCGGACCTTGGGCGGCAACTCTTGCCTTAACCGTTGTTTTGTTGATGCAAGGTTTCTTGTTTGCTGATGGTGGTTTAACCGCCATCGGTTTAAATGTTTTCAACATGGGTGTTCTCGGAGTTTGGGCTGGTTACGGAACCTTCTTACTTCTTCGCAAGGTGTTACCAAAGAATAAATCTTCAATCTCATTAGCTGCAGCGATCGGTGGCTTGTTATCAGTTCCGGCTGCTGCGGTTGGTTTCACTATTCAATATGCAATGGGTGCAACCGCGACTTTTTCAACATCTGCGGTTTTGAGTGCAATGGTCGGAACACACGTTCTTATTGGAATTGGTGAAGCGCTGATCACTGGATTAACTGTTAGCGCCGTCTTAGCTAGCCGAAGCGATTTGGTTTATGGCTGGAAAAACAATGTACAGAAGTTGGAGATCCGTAGTGCTAACTAATCGTAAGTTTTATATCGCAGGATTTATTGTCTCCTTATTTCTAGCAGGAGTCGTCTCTTTTTACGCATCTTCAGATCCAGATGGCTTAGAGCGCGTCGCTGAAGATATTGGTTTCATTGAAACCGCAAAGGATCACAGCAATGCCGATGGAGCTCTGGCAGATTACGGTGTTAAGGGGATCGACAATGAACGCGCCTCTGTTGGAGTTGCTGGCGTCATTGGCGTCATTGGCACCGCAGTTGTTGCTGGAGTTGGCTTTAAGTTAATTGCACGCAAGCCAAAGAAGGATGGCAATTAAGGTCGAGCAGGAGAACCATCACCACGGTCATGATGTAGGTGAGAGGCTCTACCTTCATCGTCACTCATTAGTTCACTCTCTCCCATCTCATTTAAAAATCATTGCGGCGGTGGCATTTATCCTGGTTGTCGTCTCTACCCCAGTGACTCAATGGCAAGCCTTCATCGCCTACTTTGTGTGGCTTTTGAGCGTAGTAAAGCTCGCGAAAATCCCATTTTTCCTTCTTTTTAAACGCTCACTGATTGAAGTCCCCTTTGTTTTTTTCGCCATCTTGATGCCTTTCTTTGGGACTGGCGAAAAGATTCAAGTTGGCCCATTTGATTTATATCGCGAAGGGGTAATCGCCGGTTCTGGAATCGTTGTAAAAGGAACTCTTGGCGTAATGACTGCGATTATTTTGTCTACATCAACAACCGCACGTGAGATTCTTCGCGGTCTTGAACGAATGCGTTTACCAGTGCTTATGGTTCAGATAGCTTCTTTCATGTTGCGTTACGTCAATGTTGTTAATGATGAAATGGAACGTATGAAAGTTGCTCGCGAATCACGAGGTTTTGAAGCAACTGGAATTAAACATTGGAAAGTCTTAGCAACCGCAGCAGGTGCTTTATTTATTCGCTCATACGAACGCGGTGAACGAGTGCACCTTTCAATGTTGTCACGAGGCTACGACGGCGTTCTCCCTCATGATGAGCCTCCGCACATCAGCCCAAGAGTCTGGCTTCTAGCAATGATGTATCCACTGGTAGCCGCATTTATTTTCATCGCTCAATTACTGATTGGAAAAATGTAATGAACACACCAAGCCTCGAAATCAAGGAGCTCGCTTTTGCCTATCCCGATGGCAACCAGGCGCTTTACGGTGTAAACCTTTCGGTACAAAAGGGTGAACGTGTTGCTTTGCTTGGTCCAAACGGTGCAGGCAAGACAACCCTTGTCATGCATATGAATGGAATTCACCCAACATCACATGGCTCGATCCATGTTGCAGGTCAATTAGTTGATTCAAAGAATAAAGAGTCAATCAAAGAGATTCGTTCAAAGGTTGGAATTGTTTTCCAGGATCCTGATGATCAGCTCTTCATGCCGACCGTGGGTGAAGATGTTGCATTTGGTCCGTACAACATGGGCAAGCGCGGCGCCGAGCTAGATGCAATCGTTGATGATGCATTGAACTTGGTGGGGATGATTGAGTTTAAAGATCGTCCACCGCATCACC
>JBJONC010000018.1:0-12560 GCA_046052005.1 Actinomycetota bacterium | reverse complement strand
CAATTCCAGCCGCACGATCGCCATTGTGCAAATCAACTCGTGCCTGAATCTGCGGTTCGATTAATGCGGTCTCGACCCAACCTGGACAGATTGCATTAATTGTTACGCCACCGCTGTCACGACTTCCAATCGATGCGTATTCAAGAGCAGCAACCTTGGTTAAACCAATTACCCCATGCTTTGCAGATACATATGGAGCTTTAGCTGCAGATGCGACCAAGCCATGTACCGAAGCTGTGTTGATTACACGTCCGTATCCGCGTTCTTTCATGTGGGGGAGCAGTAATCGCATAGTGTCAAAGAATGAAGTTAAGTTGATTGCAATGATGTCATTCCATTTTTCGCGTGGCATATCTTCAATAGTTGCGGTGTGTTGGATACCTGCGTTGTTACACAAAATATCAACAGGGCCATTTGCTAACACCTTCGCGATAAGCGCTTCTGTTGCGGCAACATCCCGAAGATCCGAGACATAACTTTCAACCTTGGCAGCACCTGCAGCCATAACCGCCTTCTCAGCCTTGGCAATGGTGGCCTCATCTGCAAGACCATGCAGCACAATCGCCGCACCCTCTGCAGCCAATGAAGTTGCTATACCCAGACCGATTCCTTGAAATGAGCCCGTAATCAGTGCACGCTTGCCAGAAAGAGTCATTACTTATCTCCGTAAATTATGTGGGCAACCTTTTCGGCACCGGATGCTTCAAGAAACATGTCATAGTGGTTGCAATCGGCCAAGAACTCGAGCTGAAGCATTGGGTATGAGGGCAAAACCGCATCCAATACAGGCATTGGATATAGCCCACCCTCTTCATTTTGTAGGCCGCGCTCTGCTTTGATGAAGATCGATTTCTTTTTTAACCCTTGGAGGGATTTAACGATTAGATCATCCCCAAACAAATCACGCGAATCCTCTTCTACCGCTTGAGGATTAGTTGCTGCCTTTGTTCCGCGAAGATCGTAATCAACATATTCATCAAGAACTGATGACCACCCCTTGGCAAAAGCGGGCTGTGGCTTCCAATAATTTCGATATGCCTCTTTGTTTTCAAACTCCATCGCTAACCGAGTCATCGCAGGCCCAAGAACAAAAGGCATGATTTGTTCAACGGTCATTCCTGGTGGCATTGGAAGCGGAACGCCTCCATCTGCAAAGACAACCTCGCCAACCTTGTCGGCAAACAATCCAACAACCGCGGCGGCAACAAATGCACCCATTGAATGTCCGATGACATCTGGATTTTTCCAGCCAAAGTGATCAATAACAGCTGCCATATCTTCTGCATGTTGCTTCATTCCAAATGGTCCGGGTAAAGAGTTTGAATCGCCGCGTCCGCGAAGATCAACTGCGAATGGTGCTTTACCACGTGCGATAAGCGCATCTGCAAATAATTGGAATGCTCGATTAGATGATGTAACTCCGTGAATCAAAAGGACGGGTTCACCCGAACCATCTCCATATTGGAAGACCGCTAACTCTCCTCCACGAACCGGAACCTTGATGCTTTGCGTAGGTAATGACATGGGGCAAGTGTGCCTGTGCGTACGCTGAAATCCAACCCATTTCTGAGGATTGGCTCTAAAAAGTGGCGTACTATCAAAATCGTAATCAAATCGAAACCTTCAAAACTTCCTAGTAGGCCACCCAACCCTCTAGATTGACGCTCAAGATGGTCCGACGATCGCGGACCTAACAACTCGATGAGGAGAACAATTGATGAGCAAGCGCTCACTAACCCGTTTCGGTGTTGCACTACTGTCACTTGCAGTATTGGCACCAAGCATGGCACCAGCTCAGGCTGCTGCAGATATCAAAATCGGAGTAATTACTTCAACATCAGGTCCACTTTCAACATACGGTATTGCATTCAATGAAGGACTTGAGTGGGGTCTGAAGTACTACACAGGCGGAAAGATGGCAATCAATGGCCAGAAGCTTGTAGTTACTTCAAAGGATGATGGAGCAGATCCAGCATCAGCAACAGCATCTTTCAAGGAGATGGTTGGCAACGGTACAAAGATCATCACTGGTACTGCTTCTTCAGGTGTTGCACTAACACTTGCTCCACTTGCTCAGCAGAACAAGGTTCTTTACATCTCAGGTCCTGCAAAGAATGACCTCGTTACATCAGCAGCAAACAAGTATGTTTTCCGCTCAGGTAACTCATCAACTCAGGATCTAGCTCCTCTTGCAGGCATCAAGCCAATTTCAGGCAAGAAGGTTGTTTTGTTTGTTGAAGACAACGCATTCGGTGCAGGAAACATTGCAGCTGCAAAGGCTCTTATGGGTCCAAAGGGTGCAAAGTTTGAAGAGATCAAGGTTCCAACATCAACATCAGATTTCACACCATTTGCTAAGAAGGCTGCAGATGCTGCAGGTTCATACATCTTCATCGCATGGTCAAACGCTCTAACAGCGGGTGCAATGCTTACATCTCTTAAGGTGCAGGGTGCATTTGTTAAGCAGCGTCCAATCACTGGTCTTGCAGGAGCTGCTACATACAACATCTACGGAACACTTTTTGAAGGAACAAATGCGATCCTTACAAACAGCTACTTCGCAGGTGCTTCAAAGTCAGCAGCAGCTGGCGATCTAGCAACTTGGTACGCAGCTAACAAGAAGACACAGGATCTATTCACCTCAACAGGTGCAGATGCTGCAAAGATGATTGTTATGGCTCTTACAAAGAACCCAACACAAAACGTTGACACAATGATCAGAAACCTAGAAGGCAAGTCATGGGTTGGCGTAAAGGGATTGATGACAATCGATTCAAATACCCACCTTTTGATCCAGCCAATGTTCTTGGTATCTCTTAATAAGACAAGTTCAGGATACGTTCCTTCACTTCTTAAGACGATTGCCAGCGTAGGTAGGTAATAAAAAACATATAAATTAAAGAGCCCCAGTGTAGAAATGCACTGGGGTTCTTTATATTCTTTGCCATCAGCAACATCGGGGTTGCAAACTTAAGGAGCCGAGCTAGTGGATTCAGCATTAAGCGTTAAGGATCTCTCCCTTAACATCGGTGGAGCGAAGATTCTCGACGGGATTACCCTCGATGTCGCCCACAATGAGACTCTTGGAATCATCGGGCCCAATGGTGCCGGTAAGACATCTTTCTTCAATTTGCTCAGTGGAATTCGTAAACCATCCCGTGGCCAGATTTTTGTGGGCGCAACAGATGTAACTGAACTTTCTCCCCACGAGCGCGCCATGTCAGGCATCGCCCGTACATTTCAGACTTCAAGTGTTTTCATCAACTTAACCTGTCTTGAAAATGTTCGCATCGCTGCTCAAGCAGCCAATGGTAAGTCTATGAACTTAACCAAGAACGCTTACAGCTTCCCAGATGTGGTCGCCTTAGCTCATGAGTGTTTAGCCAAGGTTGGATTGTCTGCACGTGCAATGCAACGCGCAGGTTCACTTTCACATGGTGACAAGCGTCGTCTAGAGATCGCTATTGTCCTTGCCTCCAAATCCGACATTGTTCTCTTGGATGAACCTATGGCAGGTATGAGCGTTGAAAATGTTCCTGAACTTGTAGAGATCATCCGTGCACTTGCAACTGAGCACAAGAAGACTGTTCTTATTGTTGAGCACCATATGGAAGTTATCTTGGGGCTTGCAGATCGCATCGCTGTTCTAAATTACGGCGAGCTATTGGTCTGCGATACACCTCAAAATGTCATTAACAATCCAGTAGTTCAATCGGCATACATCGGAGAAGCGCTATGAACGCACTGTCCGTCAAAGATCTTCATGTGAAGATCAATGAATCACATATTCTTCACGGCGTTACCTTTGAGGTTCCAACTAACAAGGTAACCGCACTTCTGGGACGTAACGGCGTTGGTAAGTCCACAACCCTACGAACCATCATGGGTTTTTACGAGGGAACCGGCTCCGTTGAGCTCAACGGAAAGCAGATTTTGGGGATGCCTACACACAAGATCGTTCAATCAGGTGTGGCATTTGTACCTGAAGACCGCGAGGTATTTGCTTCCCTAACTGTTAAAGAAAATCTGTCCTTGGCTGCACGCAGCAAAGACAGCGCGGCAGCATACAAATTTGTCTACGACTTATTCCCTGAACTCGATACCCGTGCAGCCCAGCAAGCTGGATCGCTATCAGGTGGTCAACAGCAGATGGTTGCAATTGCTCGAGCGTTATTGAATAAGAATGAAATCTTGCTCGTTGATGAACCAACCAAAGGCTTGGCTCCTAAGTTGGTAACAGAGGTTGCTGAAGCTTTAACAAAGGTTGCAGAGCAATCAACGATGTTGTTGGTTGAGCAGAATCTGGCACTTGTTAAGCGCGTTGCCCAACATGTGATTGTTATGGATCAAGGTCGAGTTGTTTATCAAGGTGGACCAGAAAATCTCAATGATGACTCTTGGGTACATCAGATGCTAGGTGTGAGCGGAGGTCATAAGTAAATGGATACATTTATTCTGATTGGTATCACTGGTATCGGTTTAGGTGCTCTTTACTTCCTCGTTGCATCAGGACTTTCATTGATCTACGGCCTCATGGGTGTTCTTAACTTTGCTCATGGAAGTTTCCTGACCGTCGGTGCTTTTGTTGGTTACTGGATCGCAACACAGCTTGGCCCTGACACCACGATGACTGACTTTATTTTGGCGATGATCGTCGGTGGTCTTGCCGCTGGATTGTTCGCATTGCTTATTGAGCAATTACTGATCACTCGACTTTATGATCGCCATATTGATCAAGCCTTAGTAACAGTAGGCGTATCGCTGGTAGTCGGTGCAGTACTCGGTGGCTGGTTTGGCAATGACTTGATCATGTTCCCAACACCACTGTGGTTCTTAACCGCGGTCAACGTTGGTGGCGCAATGATTCCTGCCGACCGAATTGTGTACATCGCTACTGCGGTACTGCTTTTGATCGCAAACTGGGCATTGCTCAAGTTCACTCGAATCGGTTTGATCATTCGAGCAGGTGTAGAAAACCGCAATATGGTTAACGCCTTAGGAATCAATGTACGTAGAGCTTTCAGCACTGTTTTCTTCCTTGGAGGCTTTGCTGCTGGAGTCGGAGGCGTACTGGTTTCGGTGTACTCCAACGGTGTTTCACCTCTGATCGCGGGCTCATATCTGATCTACGGATTTATCGTGGTTGTTATCGGAGGTATGGGCTCAGTCCCAGGAAGCTTCTTGGCGGCGATGCTGATTGGTGTGATCCGTCAGTTCGCTAACTACTACGTCACCGGACTTGGTGACTTTGTCGTTGTTATCTTGTTGGCAGGAGTCTTGCTCATTCGACCACAAGGACTACTTGGAAAGGTGCGTGCGTAATGTTGCGTTGGAAATACTCACGCCCGCTCTTAGCGGCGCTTCTGGTTGTCCTTGCAATTGCTCCGATGTTTACATCATTGCCTCTAGGTGCACCTGGTCTACAGCAAACTATGGCGGTTGCTTTCATTTGGGGAGCTCTAGCACTTACCTATGATCTGCTATTTGGTTTCACTGGATTATTGTCATTCGGTCACGCTTTGTACTTTGCGACCGGTGTTTATGTTTCATGTATTTTGATTAACCATGAGGTTGTTTCATGGTGGCTTGCTGCCATCATTGCGACGGTAGCAAGTGGAGTGCTTGCAGCGTTGGTTGGAGCAGCTTCCTTACGAACAACAGGAATCACCTTTGCAATGGTGACTTTGGCCTTCGGTGAAGCCGGACATGTGATCGTAGGTCGAAATTTCTTTGGTTTGACTGGTGGCGAAAATGGCATTGCACTTAATGCTGATTTTGTTCCTCAGTTTTGGATTGGTGTCGTAAACACCAAGTACATCTACTGGACAGCGTTGCTGGCATTAATCGTTACCTACTTGGTTATTTGGTGGGTTACTGAAAGCTCTGCAGGTCGTGTATTTGCCGCGCTTCGCGACAATGAACAACGTGTACAGGTACTTGGCTTGGATACCCAAAAGTTCAAGCTCTTGTCCTTTGTAATCAGCGGCACTTTGGCTGGAATGTTGGGCTTTGTCATGCTTATCGCTGCAGGTAGCGCCGCTCCACGTTTTGCTGAATCATCTGTCACCATCGCACTGTTATTGATGGTGGTTATTGGTGGCGCAGTTACTCGTTGGGGCGCTGTTTTGGGCGGAATCTTCTACTCCTTTGCATCTACTCGTATGCAGGATCTAACGCAGACAGGTTCACTTGAATCTCTACCTGAATGGATTGCAGGCCCAATCGCTGAGCCAGCACTACTTTTGGGTCTGATCTTCATCTTCATCGTGATGTTTGCTCCTGGTGGATTATCAGGTGCGTACTACCGTCTTCGTATGAAAGCGCTTGCACGCAAACACTCATGATTCAAAAACTCTGGGAGCCAACTTTAAATGGCGATACCGCCATCGAAAAGCTGCAAACCGAAAAGGGTTTTGATTCGTACGCTGTATTGCATCAATGGAGTGTTAAGAATCCGGGAGAGTTTTGGTCTCGTGCATGGGATGACAATCAGGTAATTGGAAGTAAAGGTTCAACTCTCTTTACTGAAGGTACCGATTTCATCTCATCTCGATTCTTTCCTGAAGCCTCGCTTAATGTTGCAGAAAATTTGCTGGCTCACGGCGACCCCAATGAGATCGCAATTGTTTCAATCCTTGAAACCGGTGTGCGTACCGAAATAACCTGGGCGGAGCTTCGAATTAAAGTCGCTGCAACGGCAGCAGCAATGCGCGCAGAGGGTGTTGTTACTGGTGATCGCGTTGTGGCGTGGGTTCCTAACATCACCGAAACAATCATCTACGCATTAGGTGCCTTAAGCATTGGCGCTGTTGTCTCGACAGCTTCTCCAGATTTTGCTCCACATGCTGTTGAAGATCGCTTTGGTCAGGTGGAGCCAAAGATTTTCTTAGCTGCAGATGGTTATAACTACAACGGTAAATACTTTGATTGCACAGATAAGTCGGCCGAAATTGAAAAGTTACTTCCGACCTTGGTTAAGACAATTCGTGTCAGCCAGTTCGAAGCATGGATCACACCATTTATAGGCGCAGAAGCGAACTTCGCGCGCCTACCTTTTGACCACCCTGGCTTTGTTCTTTTTTCATCAGGCACCACTGGTAAGCCAAAGTGCATCACACATAGTGGTGCGGGCGTAATGCTGAAAGCGCAATCAGAGCTGCTGTATCAATTCAACATCACCAAGGGGAAGAAAGTATTTTTCTTCACGACCTGCGGTTGGATGATGTGGAACTGGCTCACAATGGCTTTGGGGCGTGGAGCTACGATCATTTTGTTTGATGGTGCGCCAATGGCTCCAACACCTTCACGGTTGTTTGATATCGCTCAGGATGAAAAACTTGATTTCTTTGGTGTCTCAGCCAAGTTCATTGATTCTGCTCATAAAGAAGGTTTAGTGCCTGCTAAGAGCCACGATCTTTCGACCATTAAAACTATTGGCTCTACCGGCTCTGTACTGTCACCCGAAAGCTTTGATTATGTGTACTCATCCATCAAATCTGATGTGCACCTTGCATCTATGTCAGGAGGAACAGATATTTGTGGCTGTTTCTTAGCCGGTGTTCCAACCCAACCTGTTTATCGTGGCGAACTTCAAGGCCCTTGTTTAGGAATGGCGACAGATGTCTTTAATGCAAAGGGTGAAAGCGCTGCGATAGATGAGAAGGGCGAACTTGTTTGTACAGTTCCATTTCCATCTAAGCCAATTGGTTTCTGGGCAGATGCCGATAATGCAAAGTATAAAGCGGCTTACTTCGAAGGTTTTCCAGGTGTGTGGACGCATGGAGATTTTGCATCAAAATCTGCAACCGGCGGTTTTACTTTATTTGGACGAAGCGATGCAACGCTGAATTCAAAGGGTGTGCGCATTGGAACCGCAGAGATTTATCGAGTTGTTGAAACCTTTCCTCAAGTTCAAGAGGCGATGGCGGTATCGCAAGATTGGGACAATGACACTCGAGTAATTTTGTTTGTCGTAGTAAAGGCTGGACAAGAGTTCAATGAAACGGTTGAAAAGGAAATCAAAACCGCACTGCGAACTCAAGCATCTCCACGTCACGTTCCAGATTTGATTGTGGTAGCGCCAGAGCTTCCTCGTACAAAATCCAATAAGTTAGTTGAGCTTGCCGTTACCGATGTCATTAATGGCCGCGAGGTTAGAAATCGCGATGCACTGGCCAATCCTGATTCATTGGATTGGTTCAAAGGGTTGGTGCCTTAGGCTTAGTCAGTGATCTCAATCGCTACACCAGAGGCTATGCATCAGCTTGGCCTGCAGCTTTCAACGCACCTACGTGCTGGCGATCTACTGCTTGTAAACGGGCCACTGGGTGCAGGTAAAACTGTCCTGGCCCAAGGAGTTGGAGCAGGTCTAGGAATAACTGGGATTACATCGCCCACCTTTGTTATTTCACGGGTTCATAAAGCTGCAACGCCATTTATTCACGTGGATGCCTACCGTTTAGTTGATTCTGAAAACCCCAATCTGTACTTGGATGATTTAGATCTTGATATTGCCAATTCGATTACATTCATCGAATGGGGCGGAGCAGAATCGGCTCGTTTAAGTGAAGATCGCCTCGAGATAACAATTGATCGCAGCAATGATGAACGCACAGTGGAAATCACACCTGTAGGTTCGCGCTGGTCAGGGTTTTCACTATGAGCAAAGTATTGGCTATCGATACCTCAACTTCACGAAGCTGCGTTGCAATTGTTGAAGGCACCGAAGTTTTGTATAGCGGATTCAGAGATGGTGCGACGGCTCATGGTCCTTCGCTACCAGCATTAGTTCAAGAAGCACTTGCTGTTAGCGATGTTGATGAAGTTGTTGTCGGAATGGGGCCGGGTCCATTTACAGGTTTGCGTGTTGGCATCGCATTTGCACAGAGTTTTGCATTGGCTCGTGATATTCCGGTTCGCGGAGTTTGCTCTTTAGATGCAATCGCTGCGCAAATTCAAGAGAGTGATTTCATCATTACCGTGGATGCACGACGTAAAGAGGTTTATTGGGCACGGTATACAGACGGTGCCCGCGTTGGAGAACCTGCAGTTAACTTTCCAGCAGATGTTGCCGGCGCGGTGATTCATCCAGATCTTTTCCCTGACATGGTTGCCTTGGTCAATCTGCCAGGAAATGTAATCGAACCAATCTACTTACGTAGACCAGATGCGGTAGCAACGGCGGACAGATGATTAGTTATCGCGTTGCAACCGCCTTTGATCTTCCTGTCTTTGTCTCCCTAGACAAAGAGTTGTTTCCGTACTCGCCATGGTCGGCATCCCAGTACAAAGAAGAGTTCTCTAGTCCAACCCGGCACTTTGTTGTCGCTGTTGATGAGGCGCAAAGCATTATTGGGTATGCGGGTGTTTTCGCACCGGGCGGTGCTGAAGCCGATGTGCTTACAGTGGGCGTAGTCCCAAGCCATCGCGGAAAAGGTATTGCACGCCACCTAATGGCGTTAATTACCGATTGGGCAGGCTTGCAGGGATCCACGGCGATGATGCTTGAAGTAAAGGTAGATAACGCTGAAGCCATTGGTTTATATGAATCTCTTGGGTACTCAAAACTAAATACCCGCAAGGATTATTTTGGAGCAGGTCTTGATGCTCTTGTGATGCGATTGGAGCTCTCATGAGTCAGCCAATTGTCTTAGGAATTGAAACATCGTGCGATGAGACTGCGGTCGGAATTGTTCGCGGTCGCACCTTGCTTGCCAATGTCATCGCATCAAGTGTTGAAGAGCATGCACGTTTTGGGGGAGTTGTTCCCGAAATCGCAAGCCGTGCCCATTTAGAAGCGATGATCCCATCACTTCATCAAGCACTAAAGGATTCAAAGCTCTCATTGAAGGATATTGATGCGGTCGCAGTAACTGGTGGTCCGGGATTAGTTGGAGCATTGCTTGTTGGTGTTGGCTCAGCTGCCGGTCTTGCCTTGGGATTAAACAAACCAATTTATGCAGTCAATCACTCAGCTGCACATGTGAGTGTTGATTACCTAACTCATGACAATCCGTTGGACCCAACAATTGCATTGTTAGTTAGCGGCGGTCACTCATCGCTATTGCAGGTTGATGACATCACAGGATCTATTTCAAAACTTGGCGAAACTATGGATGATGCCGCTGGAGAAGCTTTCGACAAGATTGCCCGCGTTATGAAGTTGGGTTTTCCAGGTGGTCCTGCCATCGATAAATTAGCTCGCGAAGGTAATGCGAGCGCGATTGATTTTCCACGTGGTTTAACCACATCAAATGATTGGCTGACCCGTCCATTTGATTTTTCATTCTCTGGTTTAAAGACCGCGGTTGCACGTTATCTAGAAGCCACACCTGATTACTTAAAGAGTGATGTTGCCGCCTCATTCCAAGAAGCGATCGTCGATGTTCTTTTATTAAAGGCGTTGGCAGCGTGCAAACAATCAGGAATTGACTCACTCGTCATCGCCGGCGGGGTAGCGGCGAATTCACGACTTCGGGCTGTTGCTCAGGAACGGTGCGAGAAGGCCGGCATCCAGCTGCGGGTTCCAAGCCCTGGGCTTTGCACGGATAACGGGGCGATGGTCGCCGCCCTTGGTTCGCTGATGGTTTCAGCGGGTCGCAAACCCAGCCCAGTGGCCTTTGACGCTGATTCCAGCCTGCCAGTCACAACGGTAAGCCTCTAAATCCAATTTGCCCCCTGGGAATAGCGCGCCTAGAGTTTGCGTTAGCACTCACGGCCCGAGTCTGCTAATTCGAGCCGCACGAGGAAACCACAGGTAAAAACCTAGAAGGAGCACACCATGGCAGTTAAGCCACTAGAAGATCGCATCGTTATCAAGACAAATGAGGCTGAGACAACAACAGCATCAGGTCTTGTTATCCCAGATACAGCAAAAGAGAAGCCACAGGAAGGCACTGTTATCGCAGTAGGCCCAGGTCGCTTTGATGATGGCGTACGCGTTCCAATGGATGTCAAGGTTGGCGATGTAGTTCTTTACAGCAAGTACGGCGGAACTGAAATCAAGCACGGTGGAGAAGATCTACTCGTTCTTTCAGCTCGCGACATTCTCGCTGTAATCGAGAAGTAAATGGGAAAGAGTCTTCAATTTGATGAGCAAGCACGCCGCGCCATGGAGCGCGGTGTCAACATTCTTGCTGACACAGTAAAGGTAACCCTTGGACCTAAGGGTCGTAACGTTGTAATCGCTAAGTCTTTTGGCGCGCCAATCATCACAAATGATGGTGTGACAATCGCTAAGGAGATTGAACTTTCAGATCCTGCAGAAAATATGGGAGCTCAGCTAGTTAAGGAAGTTGCGACTAAGACTAATGATGTCGCAGGTGATGGAACTACAACAGCAACTGTTCTTGCACAGGCAATGGTTAAAGAAGGACTTCGTAACCTTGCAGCAGGTGCACAACCAATGGATATCAAGCAGGGTATCGAAGCAGCCGTAGCAGCGGTTTCAGAAAAGCTTCGCGAGCAGGCAACTCCAGTTAATGGAAAGCCACAGATCGCAGATGTTGCAACTATCTCAGCTCAGGATCGTGCAATTGGCGAACTCATTGCAGAAGCGATGGACCGCGTTGGTAAAGATGGAGTTATTACAGTTGAAGAAGCATCAACAACTGGACTTGATCTTGAATTCACTGAAGGAATGCAGTTCGACAAGGGCTACATCTCTCCATATTTTGTAACTGATCAAGATCGTATGGAAGCAATCCTGGAAGATGCTTACGTATTGATCTCAGCAAACAAGATCTCTGCGCTCGCAGATTTGTTGCCTCTGCTTGAAAAGGTTGCACAGGCATCAAAGCCACTATTGATCATCGCCGAAGATATTGAAGGCGAAGCGCTATCTACGCTGGTTGTAAACCGTATGCGTGGAGTCTTTGCATCTGTTGCTGTTAAGGCGCCAGGTTTTGGAGATCGCCGCAAGGCAACGCTTCAGGACATCGCGGTACTTACAGGCGGACAGGTTATTTCTTCAGAGCTTGGAATGAAGCTCGAGGGTGTAACACTTGAAGATCTTGGTAAGGCACGTCGCATCGTTGTTACCAAGGATGCAACAACCATCGTTGATGGTGCAGGCGATAAGGCTGCAGTTGCTGCACGTGTTTCTGAACTTCGCAAGGAGATCGAAAACAGTGATTCATCATGGGACAAAGAGAAGCTTCAAGAGCGTCTTGCAAAGCTTGCTGGTGGAGTTTGCGTCATCAAGGTTGGCGCACACACGGAAGTTGAATTAAATGAAAAGAAGCACCGTCTTGAGGATGCAATCTCTGCAACTCGTGCTGCTGTTGAAGAAGGAATCGTTGTTGGTGGAGGAGCGGCCCTTGTGCACGCTGCCGATGCCCTTGAAGGCGATCTTGGATTCACTGGCGACAAGGCGGTTGGTGTTCGCTTAGTTCGTAAGGCTTGTGATGAGCCTCTTCGTTGGATCGCAGAAAATGCTGGACTAGAAGGCTACGTAGTAGTTGCAAAGGTTCGCGCAATGAAGCACAACGAAGGTTTCAACGCTGCAACAGATGTATACGGCGATCTAGCCGCTGATGGTGTTATCGATCCAGTAAAGGTAA
>JBJONC010000017.1:0-12977 GCA_046052005.1 Actinomycetota bacterium | reverse complement strand
GATTTACCGATCATTGCACCGTCGCTATTAATCAACTTAATGGAGCATGCAGCGATACTTTCATTGGATCTTTACTTAGAGCCAGGTGAAACAACGATCCCTGTAAGCGTTGAATTCATTTCATTATCGCCAGCAGGAATTGGTGCATCTCTGCGTGCAACATCTAGAGTGATTGAGATTTCAGGAAAAGAGTTGACCTTTGAATGCGAGGTCTATGAAAATGAGCGCCAGATTGCAGCGGCTTTAATAAAAAGATCAGCGGTGGAGCGAGTATCTTTCCTCGCCCGCACCGCTGCTCTTCACTTAATTCAAAACGATAAGCCGTAAGACTTAAAAACTACGCCTTCTTAGTTGCCCAGAAGATCTCTGCAATCTCATCGATCTTTGCGATCAATGAATCTGCAACTGCGACATCCTGAGTTCCCTTTGTTCCTGCAGCGCCTGCAAGCTTTGTTGCCTCATTGAACAATGAGTGCAGCTGTGGGTACGCCTCGAAGTGTGGAGCCTTGAAGTAATCAGTCCACAACACCCATAGGTGCTCCTTAACCTGATGTGAACGCTCTTCCTTGATCGCTACTGAACGTGAGCGGAAATCTGGATCTGGGTTAGCTGCGTACTTCTCCATGCACGCCTTTACAGAAAGCGCTTCGATCTTTGCCTGTGCTGGATCGTAAACACCACATGGAAGATCGCAGTGTGCGTAAACAGTTGTCTTTGGTGAAAACATTTTCTTCTCCCCTAATGCCAATAAATTGCTCGGTTATGGTGCGAGACTACCGCCCATGAGGAAATTTGGCACAGTCAAGATCTCAGGATCCTCCATGGCCCCCACCTTTAGGGAAGGCGACTGGCTTCTGGTCTCCTGGTTTGATGGCGGCCTTCCACCTTTAGTTGGCGAACGCATTCTGGGCAAGGTTGTTGTTGTGGAACGGGAAGAACGCCCAGGAATCTTCTTAGTAAAGCGCCTTCAGAAATCACATGGCGGAAAGTTCTGGGTTGAAGGTGACAATCAGGAAAGTACTGATTCACGCACCTGGGGATGGATTCCAAGCACTGAGATCGTTGGTGTTGTGCTCTTTAGGTACAAACGAAACGGCAAGGGCCGATCAGGTAATTAAAAACGCCCCCGTATTCACGAGGGCGTTTTTTGTAAAAATATTTCTAGCGAGTAAAAGCTTCCAGCAATAATGCTTTTTGCTCATCCTCATGCAAGTGATGGCTTCCAGTTGCTGGAGATGCTGTTGCACGACGTGAAACACGACGAAGAATGCGATCTCCAAATCCGCGACCACCATGTGCATCAGATGTACGCAATGCAATGTGTGACCAAGGACCTTGGTTAGCAGGTTCATCCTGTACCCATAGCAAGTTTGCATTTGGATGCTTGTTAGCTTCTGCAACCATTTCATCAATTGGAAGTGGGTAAAGAAGTTCAACGCGAACAATTGCTGTGCCAGTTTCGCCAAGCTTTGTGCGCTCTGCAACGAGGTCGTGGTAAATCTTTCCTGAACAGAAGATCACGCGTGATGCGTTCTGAACTGAATCATCACCGATTACTGGACGGAAGTGACCAGTAGTGAAATCTGACAGTGCAGATGCTGCAGCCTTAAGGCGAAGCATTGACTTTGGAGTAAAGACGATCAGTGGACGTCGCGCAGGGTTCTTTGCGTGCCAACGTAGCAAGTGGAAGTAATTTGCTGGGCTTGCTGGCTGAGCAACGGTCATGTTCTGCTCTGCACACAGCTGCAAGTAACGCTCGATACGTGCTGATGAGTGATCCGGTCCTTGTCCTTCATATCCATGTGGAAGTAGAAGAACTACAGATGAACGCTCGCCCCACTTCTGCAATGCAGAAGAGATGAACTCATCGACAACAGTCTGGGCACCGTTGGCAAAGTCGCCGAACTGGCCTTCCCACAAAACTAGCGCTTCTTCACGCTCAAGACTGTAGCCGTATTCGAAGCCCATAGCAGCATATTCGCTGAGCAATGAGTCGATAACGAAGAACTGATTCTCATCCTTGATTAATGCGCGAAGTGGTGTCCACTCGTTTCCATTTTCCTTATCAACGATAACCGCGTGACGGTTTGAGAAGGTTCCACGACGTGCATCCTGACCAGCAAGACGAATTGGGTGACCTTCTTGTAGCAACGACCCAAATGCCAACATTTCTCCTGTTGACCAATCGATAGTTGCATCGTTGAGTGATTCCACGCGCTTTGCAAGCTGTGGGGTCAACTTAGGATGAACACTAAATCCTTCTGGAACCGCAAGCTGTGTTGCTGCGATTTCACGTGCGACATTTTCAGAGATCGCAGTATTGATTTCCTGCGCAGCTGGAGCAACTGGAGCCTTGAAGTTTGCATCATGCTCTGGCTCGATGTTGTTAACTGCAGCAAAGATTGATTCGAGTTGCTCTTGGTAATCGCGTGCGATTCCTTCAGCCTCTTCAGGAGTGATATCTCCACGACCAACAAGTGCCTCTGTGTACAGAGTACGTGTTGAACGCTTTGCATCAATCAACTTGTACATCAATGGCTGTGTGAAGCTTGGCTCATCACCTTCGTTGTGACCGCGACGGCGGTAACAAATCATGTCGATGACAACATCCTTGTTGAACTCTTGACGGTATTCAAAAGCCAAACGAGCTACGCGAACACATGCTTCAGGATCATCACCGTTCACATGGAATACAGGTGCCTGAATGATCTTTGCGTAATCAGTTGAGTACTGAGATGTGCGTGATGCGTGAGGTGAGGTTGTGAAACCGACCTGGTTGTTAATAACAATGTGAACAGTTCCACCTGTGCGGTATCCGCCCAATTGTGAAAGCTGTAGAACTTCCGCGTTTACGCCCTGGCCCGCAAATGATGCATCTCCGTGAAGCAAAATAGGCATTACAGAGAAGGCGTTTTTGACGTTGAGGCGATCCTGCTTTGCACGCACGATTCCTTCGAGAACTGGGTTAACAGCCTCAAGGTGTGATGGGTTAGCAGCTAGGTAAATCTTTGTTTGTGCACCTGATTCAGATGTGAAGACACCTGATGTTCCCAAGTGGTACTTCACATCGCCTGAACCTTGAACCTGGTTCTCTGCGTAGTGACCTTGGAACTCTTGGAAGATCTGTCCAGCAGATTTTCCAGCAACATTTGCAAGAACGTTTAGACGTCCGCGGTGAGGCATACCGATACACACTTCATCGAGTCCGCGCTCGGCTGCTGCAGATACAACCGCATCAAGAAGTGGAATTACAGATTCGCCACCTTCTAGAGAGAAGCGCTTCTGGCCAACAAACTTTGTGTGAAGGAATGACTCAAACGATTCAGCGCTGTTGAGCTTGCGCAATACGCGCAACTGCTCTTCACGAGGAAGCTTGGCGTAACCAACTTCGACCTTGTCTTGAATCCACTTACGTTCGACTGGATCCTGGATGTACATGTACTCAACGCCAACTGAACGGCAGTATGAGTCACGAAGGATTCCAAGAATCTTGCGAAGAGTCATGAACTTCTTGCCACCAAAACCACCAGTAGCAAATTCGCGATCAAGATCCCACAGAGTTAAACCATGTGTGACGACATCAAGATCAGGATGAGAACGTTGGATGTACTCAAGTGGATCAACATCTGCCATCAAGTGACCAAATGTGCGGTACGCCTGAATGAGTTGCTGAACGCGAGCAGTCTTGTTGATCTGCTCATCGCGTGTAAATGCAAAGTCATTTGCCCAACGAATTGGCTCGTAAGGAATACGTAGCGCAGAGAAAATCTCATCGTAGAAACCTTCAGCGCCCAATAGGTACTCGTGCATACGACGCAAGAAATCACCTGATTGTGCGCCTTGAATAATGCGGTGGTCGTAGGTGCTTGTAAGGGTAATTACCTTGCTAACAGCCATGTTTACGAGGGTTTCTTCACTTGCACCCTGGAACTCAGCTGGGTAATCCATTGCACCAACACCAAGGATCAAACCCTGTCCCTGAACAAGGCGTGGAACTGAGTGAACAGTTCCGATTGTTCCTGGGTTAGTGATCGACATTGTTGTGCCAGCAAAATCTTCAACAGTTAACGCACCAGAGCGAGCCTTCTTAATGATCGCTTCATATGCTGCCCAGAACTGTCCGAAATCTAAATCTTCGCAACCCTTAACTGAAGGAACAAGAAGTTGACGTGAACCATCTGGCTTTGCCAAGTCGATTGCAACACCAAGGTTCATGTGCTCTGGCTTTCCAATTGCTGGCTTGCCATCGATTTCACCAAAGAACGCATTCATCTCTGGCATTGCACGAACTGCCTTGATCATTGCGTAGGCGATGATGTGTGTAAATGAAACCTTTCCACCGCGACCGCGCGCTAAGTGGTTGTTAATAACAATTCGATTATCAATCATCAACTTCGCAGGAATTGCACGAACTGATGTTGCAGTTGGAACTGTTAGTGATGCTTCCATTGATTGAACAACGCGAGCGCTTACTCCACGGATTGGTTCAAGAGTTGAAGCACCTGGTGTAACTAAAACTGGAGCTGGCTTCACAACTGGATCTGCCGGTGTTGGTTGCGCAGCTGCTGATTCACGAACGATTGGTTGTGACACTGGAGCTGCTGCTACTGGTGCAGGTTGTGCAACTGGTGCGGCTGCGACTGGAGCAACAGGTGCGGCTTGTGCAACTGGTGCTGCCGCTTGTTGTTGCGCCTTTGGAATTGGTGGAACACCTTTGCTTGGTGCAGCAGATCCTGCTGGAGCACCTGGCTTATTTGTTTTGAAGTATTCAACCCATGCAGGGTCTACGGAAGAAGGATCCTGTAAATACTGCTCGTACATTTCATCGACGAGCCAATCATTTGCACCAAAATCCTGTGCCGACACTGGCAATCTCCTTCTGCATTGATTACAGGCCTAGCCTATCGGCCTGAGCCCGCATGGATAAACCCGAGAAGGCGCTGATTGGGCGAGATTGGCCACATCTTTTCAACCTGCGAGGTGATGGCAATTGGTACACCCTTTACCCATGCCAACAGCGATAGTTACAGGTGCCAGCAGAGGTTTGGGCTTTGAAAATGCCAAGGGGTTAGCCGCTCTCGGGTATGACCTGGTGATGGTCGCCAAGGATCAGAGCCGGTTGTCACTAGCTCAGCAATCTCTTCAGCGAGATTTCCCAGATCGTCACCTCTCAACATATGCCGTGGATCTTGAGGATCTCACCGCTACCCGTGCCACGGTCAATCAGATCGCGGCTGAACATCCAGCAGCTGATGTTGTGATTCTTGCTCATGGCGTCATGAGCGAAAAGATGTCAAAGACATTGCGCACCACAGATGAAGAGTGGCGTCGAGTCATGGCGATTAATCTGGATTCAGTTTTCATTCTTGTTAATGGTTTGGTGCCATCTATGGCGGAGGCTCGTAAGGGTCGAGTCATTATTTATTCAGCGTGTTTAGGAAGAATGTCAGGGCCAGGAAATGCTGGCGGTCTTGCCCCTTACCGAATTAGCAAAGCTGGAGTAAACGCTCTTGTTCGCAACCTTGCACATGAAACAGGTTTAGGTGCGCGTGGTTTATTAGTTGATGCAGTGTGCCCAAATCATTCACGTACAGATATGGGTGGCGCAGATGCACCACGTAGTGCTGAAGAAGGTGCGGCTTGTGCGCTGTGGTTAGCAACCCGTGAATTCAATCCAGGAGATACAACTGGAGTTTTGTGGGAAGACAATCAGATTGTCGAGTGGTAATTAGAAATCTGTTGGGATTGCACGAAGCGCAGCAATAAGAGTTGCTCCTGCAAGTGCAGCCAAAGGTCCTGCAACAAACCATAGGTCCGCTTCAATTTGATATGAAACAACACCAAGTGCAATTAAGTTAGCCAAAACCGCTGGAGATCTGCCGTAATACTTACCTCGGCGATAACCAATTGCTGCTGCTGCTAATCCACCTGAGCCAAGAAGAGCAAACAACAGCACTCCAAGCAACGGAAGAATCTCAACATTCTCATGCGTAAAGCCCATCACTAAAACCCATAGACCCAACCCAGCGATAACCGCCGCCTCTACAAAGAGTAGGGATGCCACTAGTGCGCGAGCTTTAGCTGCCTTGGCAGGATTTTGATTCATAGAGGCAAGATTAACTTAAAGAGGGATGCAATGCTTTATTCGCACGATGGAATCCATGATTCTCAAACTCATTTGGCCTCCCCTTCCTACTTCTACGAGCAGCTTCGTCGAGAGATTTCACTAGCCACGCGAACCCGCAAACCTTTGGCCCTTGTGAAAATACTTTTTGAAAATCCTGAATCAGAGCAAGTTCAAGCAAGGGACATCTTGCACTTTTCATATGAACTTTCTCAATTGACTCGGAAGGAAGAGTGCGTCGGAAGATTGGGGGTCAATGAGGTTGTCATCATTGTTCGAGATGGCCACAGCAACGCCGAACAATTTGTTCAACGCCTTCTCGATTCAACATCACTATCTGTTGATCACACGTTACATATCAAGGTCTCAAAGATTTATGCAGAAGGCAATGAGGATTCGCTCCGCTTATTAGAAAGGCTTGACCGAGCTGAGTTAGTGACCCAGTAGGCGATCTATCCACAGGCCAAAAACTTCTGCCAGTAACCAATCTACCTTTCCAGAATGGAACTTGATCTCGATGTGACCTTTGGCGCAATTGCGCCATTCATGAATGATTCTACGATTGAAGAGATTTGGATAAATTCGCCAGAAAGAATTTTTGTCGCACGTAGTGGTCGCAGTGAGTTAACAAATCTCCTGCTTACCCCCGATGAAGTGCGAAATATTGTTGAGCGAGCATTGATGTGGAGTGGCAGACGGCTTGATTTATCCCACCCATTTGTGGATGCCCGTTTGCCTGATGGGAGCCGCTTACATGTAGCTATTCCTGAAGTAACTGCAGCACATTGGGCGGTCAATATCCGTAAACATTTGATGAAGCATCTTTCAGTAAACGATCTAGTAAATCGATCGGTCATGAGTCAAGAGATTGGGACCGCACTTAGCAATAGCGTCCAAGCTGGGCTAAATATCTTGGTTTGCGGTGGAACACAGGCTGGAAAAACAACGGTTCTCAATGCTTTGGCCGGTGCTGTTCCACGTACTGAACGCGTGATAACAATCGAAGAGGTTTTTGAATTGACTCCCCAACTGCCTGATGTTGTGCAAATGCAGACACGAAGTGCGAATCTCCAGGGTGAGGGAGAAATTCCCCTTCGACGATTAATTAAAGAATCCCTTCGAATGAGGCCATCAAGAATCATTGTTGGTGAAGTACGTGAAGCAGAGGCCCTTGATTTGTTGATCGCCTTGAATTCGGGTTTACCAGGAATGGGAACGCTTCACGCTAACTCTCCACGAGATGCGATCGTTAAGTTGCAAACTCTTCCCTTGCTTGCAGGTGAAAATATCTCTCATAAATTCATTGCACCGACAGTTGCATCTGCGATCGATTTGATAGTCCACGCAACCTTGGATTCTTCCGGAGCGCGACGAATCAATGAAGTAGCCGCAGTAACTGGACGATACGAAAATGATCGCGCAGAAATCGAAATGCTATGGAAATGGGATGGGGCTCAGTACATCCGAGGGGTTGGCGGATTGCCACATCCTGAAAAATTTGCAGCAATTGGTCGACCTTTGTCATCTTGGTTGCATGCATGAAGCTTTCACTTCGAATTGGAATCTCGGCCTCATCTGCCACCGCCGTCGTTTTACTAATGACCCGTTCGTTCGTGATTGCAGGTGCCTTTGGCGTGCTTGCAGCAGGTATTGCTTTTGTAACATTCCGAGCCAAGAGCGCATTGAATGAATCTGCACTAGTTGCTGCGTGGCCAGAAGTAATTGATCACTTAATGTCCGGCATTCAATCAGGTCTTTCTTTATCTGAATCCCTTGCAGGCTTGGCCACCCGAGGTCCAGAAGTCTTAAGACCTGCCTTCATTAGATTCAAGGCAACGCTTTTTCGCAATGGTGACTTAAGTGAAGCCATAGAAGAGCTCAAAGGTACTTTCGCACACCATGGAAGTGATCAGATTTTTGAGGCGCTACTAATCGCTAAAACGCTTGGCGGAAGTGAACTGTTGCAGATTCTTCGCACCCTGGGAGATTTCTTACGGCAGGATCTTGCATTGCGACGTGAGATCGATGTGAAGCACGGGTGGATCAAGAACTCTGCCCATATATCGGCTGCTGCACCCTGGATACTCTTACTACTTCTATCTACGCAGCCGAGTACTGCAAGGGCGTACTCAACTCCCACTGGCGCTTTGATACTAATTGCCGGTTTGTTTATGACGGCGATTGCTTATTTCTGGATGAACCGTTTAGGGCGATTACCTCAAACTCCTCGAGTTTTCATTAGAGGCAATGAATTGGTTAATTCGATGCGGGGTAATTTGTAATGGTTATGACATTTGTAGTTACTTTCTTGCTTATTGTTCCCGCTGCGATTTTGATTCTTGTTGGAGATCAGGTTGATCCATTGTCAGATGCCAAGAGAATCTCTCGAAAGACCGCCCGTGCCAGTGATGACAGAACTCAATTACGAATACGGTTGGAAGAGCTAGGAAAAGGTAGCGACAAAGATTATGAAGATTTTCGTATTAAGCAGTATGGATACTGTGCTGGCTCTGGAGCCTTGAGTTTTGCAATACTTTTTGCCCTTTTTGGTTCACTCTTGTTAGCGTGCCTTGCTTCAGTGTTTGCCGCGCTTTTGATCTATGTATTGGTCGATCGCCAATTAACCCAAGACGTAAAGAAGCGACGTGAACTAATCGAAGCTGAGTTTCCAGCGATTGTTGAGATGTTAACGCTTGCTATTGCAGCAGGTGAAACACCAATGAGCGCAATGCTTCGAATAGCAAATAGTGCTGATGGGGCTATCTCAAGGGAGTTTCAAATTGTTGTTGCAGGTGTGCGTTCGGGTGCGCCATTGCATGAATGTTTAGATGCGATGGGGCGCCGGGTGAAATCAGTCATGATCCGTAGATTTGTGGATGCCTTAGTAACGGCAACTTTGCGGGGTGCGCCGCTTGTAGAGGTTCTTTCTCGTCATGCAGTCGAAGCCCGTGGAAATCTAAGAAATCGAGTGATGGGAGCGGCGGGTAAAGCTGAAATCTCAATGATGATTCCAGTTGTTTTCCTTATCCTGCCGATCTCCATCCTCTTTGCACTGTGGCCATCGCTTGCAAACCTAAATCTCTTTGCATCTTAGGCAGCGCTCTCCTCGCGTTCATCCTTTGCAACATTGAGTTTGATGAGCTCGCCTTGTGCATTGCGTGCAGCAATCTCTTTCAGAGATGGTCGTCCCGCTTTGCGCTTCTTTGCGATGATGCGGCCATCTTCAAATAGTTCGCCTCCCCACACACCTGCTGGCTCTTGGCGCGATAACGCACCTTCTAAGCACTGTGCACGCACGGGACAACCACCGCAGAGCGACTTCGCTTCTGCAACCTGCATCTCATCCTCAGAAAAGTAGAGCTCAGGATCTGCAGTGTGGCATGGCAAATTAAATGATGATCCATCGGAGTATGTGCCCGTTACGGCATCCAAACCGATCTTCTCATCTGCCCAGCCTGGTACTAGTAGTTCGCTGAAGAGAACGCTCATGTTCTCACCTCTTCTTTCCTTGTTGGCCAACTGTCGTTGGGTATTGCTATCTCTTTCGGTTTTCAATGGTTATCGGGAGATATCCGTCCTGCATTCTCTGTTTTTACTTCAATTTATTTTTTAGTAATTAACCTCCGGGAAAACAAAAAGGGCTCCGAATCCTTGTGGATTCGAGGCCCTTGGCTTCAGTTCTAAATCGAATTATTCGATTGAACCACCATTGGCCTCGTATCCGGCATAAAAAGCTGCGTAAAACGCTGGCTTTGCGGTATGCCAAGTAGAAGGCTTATTGGTTGTATGAGCAGAAGGAATCACAGCAGAACGCAAAGCGTTTGCTGATACGAATGATGCGTTAGACATATTCGTTTCCTTTCGACTAGTGCTTAGATCCTTTTAGATCTAAGCAAATTAACTCAAGTCAACTCCGCCATGAAGTTGAAGGCTTAAGGGTAAAGCATGGGGATTGCTACTGGCAAGGTAATTAATTCCCCGCGTAAATCAGGGTAAATCCGCTATGTCTGGGGGCCTTTACGGGGTGAGGCTAGTTAGCTAGGCCAGCTTCGGCGAGGAATCGAGAGGCCTTTCCTCGATAGCTCAAGCGAAGATCTGATTTCGCACGTGTGATTCCAACATAGAACAAACGACGTTCTTCATCGATTGATGCTTGATCACCTGTGGTGCTGTTGTTTTCAAGAGGTAAAACGCCATCGCTTACACCCATCAAAAACACGCGCTCCCATTCAAGACCCTTAGCCGCGTGCAATGTTGCAAGGGTTGTTACAGGCATTGTTGGTGGATTGTTTTGTTGAACGCGATCTTCAACTTCACGTAGGTATGTGCGCAAGTTCTTTGGAGTAAAACCATTATCTGAATCTAATTCGCGAGCAAGGTGAAGCAGCGCCGCGATTCCGTCGATCACTCCCCCAGTTAAGAATGGTTGAGCAAGTGTTCGAAGTTCATCTAGCCAGGAAACACCTTCAGTTGGAATTACTGATGCGGTGCGAACCTGCTTTAAGAAGTCACGGACCTCTTTACGTTCAAAGAAACGTTCTGTGTTTCGAACTTGGTATGGCAAGCCGGCACTGTTGAGCGCTTTCTCTAAACCATTTAATTGATTGTTGGTGCGTGCAAGAACAGCGATCTCTTGTGCTGGAGTTCCTTCAGAGATCAATTGTGAAATATCGCGAACGATTCCGGCGATCTCTGCCTGCTCATCGTTATACGCATTAATCGTTGGCTTGCTACCGTGATCATTGATTGCAACTAGCTCGCTACCCATCGCGCCTTTTCGCAAAATGCTATTGGCGGTGAAGATGATTTCAGGGGTTGATCGGTAACCAGTTGTTAAACGAACAACCTCTGCCTCTGGAAAACGCTGAGTAAATGAGTTCAAGAAAACTGGTGTTGCACCAGCAAATGAGTAAATGGTCTGGGCGGGATCTCCAACAACACACAGCTCTTGTCGAGAACCTAGCCAGGCGTTGATTAATCGCTGCTGTAGTGGAGAAATATCCTGGTACTCATCAACGGTAAAGAATCGATATTGATCTTGCACTCGCTCACGTACTTCGCGCTCTTCTTCGATCATTGCGGTCGTTAGAAGGAGTACATCTTCAAAGTCGATTGCACGCTCTTGGTGCTTCACGCTTTCATAGGCGGTGTAAACCTTGGCAAGTTGTTCTGGATTGATGCGAGGCTTAACGGTGCGCTTTAGGGATTCGCTTAAGTAATCTGAAGGTGCAATCTGAGAAACCTTGGCCCATTCGATCTCGGTTGCAATATCGCGCAAAAGGTCGCGTGAGGTAATTGAAAGTTCGCCTTGTAATTCAGCGCGCTTGATCGCTTCAGTCAAAAATCCGCTCTTCGTTGTGAGCAGATCCGGCATGCGACCACCAAATACTTGCGGCCAGAAGAAGGTCAACTGCTTAAGTGCCGCTGCGTGAACGGTGCGCGCAGCAACTGATGGAACTCCTAATGAGCGCAGACGAGTACGCATTTCACCGGCAGCGCGCGCAGTAAAGGTAAGCGCAAGAACCTTGTGTGGATCCATGACGCCGATTGCTGCTGCATATGCGATGCGGTGAGTAATCGCACGGGTCTTTCCTGTACCTGCACCTGCAATAACGCAGACCGGACCACGAGTAGCAAGTGCTACTGCGCGTTGTTCATTATCTAAAGCTTCCAGAATCTCTTCTGCGCGTGGGTTTCCTACGGTCTCCACGATTCACCACCGCGTAACTGATCACGGGTATACCCATCTGCACCTGTGTACCAGGCCTCAATCATGCGTCGTGCAACAGAAATTGTTGGAGGCAATAAAAGCTCTTCTGCAGCAACAGCCTTCTTCATCTCATCACGTGAAAACCAGCGTACTTCAGTAATTTCAGTGCCATCTGGGCGAGCCTCTTCAGGGCGATGGGTAATCGCTTCAAAGGCGATCATGATTGATGCAGGAAATGGCCAAGGCTGCGATGTTAAATAATTGATATCTGATGCATAGACACCAGCTTCTTCAAAAACTTCGCGGGATACACACTCTTCAAAAGATTCACCGGTTTCAACAAATCCGGCAAAGGTTGAGAAACGCTTTGCTGGCCATACTGGTTGATGCCCCAAAAGGATTCGATCATCTTTATCTTTAACCAAAACAATTACAGCTGGATCTGTTCGTGGATGGTGTTGCACAGAATCAACTGGGCAGACTCGAACACTTCCGCCAAGATCGCTGACGGTCTTGGCTCCGCATCGCGCGCAATGTGTATGTGTTGCATGCCAATTAGCCAAACCAACAGCATGCATCGCAAGAGCTAAATCATCGGCATCTAAGTTGCCACCGATTTCGCGAAGCGTTTTGAAACCTTCGTACTTACGCTTTTCGAAATCTTCGGTGCCGTCATCAACTGGTGAATTAATCCAGGTTGTGCGCCACGCAAAGTACGGTTGATTGTCATCGCGGCCGATTCCTAAAAAGAATCGTTCGCCTTCTATAAAAACTTCAGAAAGAGCATCAACGGCAGCTGCATCGATGAAGGTCAATGAGTCATCGGCTGCACTTAAGCGGGTATCGACCATGTGAATGATCTGCGCGGTTTTCCAGAGCGTGGCTAGCTTGGCCGCATCTGTGCGTAATTCGCTTTCGCGATTGATAGGCGAGAGCGAGGCTGGAGTGGAATCAGGGTTGCGCGCGCTCATAGGAGGCAACGCTACTAGCCTTGGGTCGTGCTCGTAACCTCGTGGAATCTGCTGCATGGAATGGCCATCCCGCCTACCAATGACCTTGCTGCCGACCAACAAAAGCTAGGTGAAGCGATCCAAGCCATTGGCGCTGATGTCATTGGAATTCAAGAGGTTGATGAGCAGTTAA
>JBJONC010000016.1:0-13125 GCA_046052005.1 Actinomycetota bacterium | reverse complement strand
ATGGTGTCTTTGAAGAGTCAAAGGGTTGCGCACTTCGCGGAAGCTTCTTGATCGACAAAGAAGGAATCCTTCGCTGGGAAGTTAAGAATGGCTGGGCTGCACGTGAAAATGCTGACTACAAGGCGGCAATTGCAGCTTTGTAAGCGTGATTTAGGAAATTGTGGGCTCGTAAGTTAAGATTTGGGTCTGCAATACCGGGTGGTTAGCTCAGTGGTAGAGCGTCTCGTTTACACCGAGAATGTCGGGGGTTCGAAACCCTCACCGCCCACATCAGTTTTCTTTGAACTTTCTAATCTCATTTCTTGATAACGCATCATGGTAAACGCTGCGTGAATTTGCACCTCTTCTTTTTCAGACTCAGACGCCTGCTTCAGAGGATCAATAATTACATCGCCAAGTGCGCAAAGAAATCGTGTTAGATCAAACTGTAGATCTGAATCTCCACGTCCGAGCTGGCTTACCAATACTTTAGTAAGTGCTGGTTTCTCCTCGTCGGGAACCAAGACTGATGCGGCACGCCAGGCGGTTACTGCAACCTTGTCCAATGGATCAAAGTGATGTTCATTTGTTATCAATGAGTAGAACTGCTTGTCGCCGATTTTGGAAAGCGTGTGGAGCGCCTGACTTCGCGCTTGAGTGTTCTCAGAATGGAGTTCTACTTTCAAATGTTCTACAACTGATTTTTGATCATGACGCATTAGCGCCCAAGAAAGGGTATCCCTAACAAAAAAATCACTTTCAATTGCACATTGTCGAATCAGCACTTTTATGTGGTCAGGATTTGGATAAGTACCTGCCTCAAGTGCGGCTTTAAGTCGGACCGATTGGTCGGGCGATTTCAAAACTTCTTCTAATGTCGCCATGAGAAAACGTTATCAGGCTCTCGAGTAGAGTTATCTACATGAGTCAGAAGCATCATCCTCTACAAGCTTTAATGACAACACACGCAGGAATGCGCAGGATGCTCAACATCTGGCCCCCCTTTCTTTTCTCCGGAATTTCAATCCTTGATATTTCCAAAGATTTTCGCCATGCCAAGGTTCGTCTAAAGAAAAAGGCGATTACATCCAATTATGTAGGGACCTTGTTTGGGGGATCGTTGTTTGCCATGACAGATCCTTTCTACATGCTGATGATTATGAAGAACCTTGGAAGTCAGTACATCGTTTGGGATAAGCGGAGCGAAATCGAATATGTATCGCCAGGAAAGGCGACAGTTTTCGCAGAATTCTTTGTGAAAGATTCAGATCTTGATGAAGTTAAGCGCGAGGTCGAAGTCAATGGAAAGTATCTGAAATGGTTCGAAGTCGATATCAAGACTGCTGATGGCACAATTGTGGCCATTGTCAAAAAGCAGATTTATATACGGAAGAAATAACCTCAAGCGCCAGAGTGCTGATATTTGGCTTTCACTAGGCGCTGACCTAAACTTAAGCCACACTTACATAAGCGGTCAGGAGAAAAAAACGATGAAAGCATCTCCAAGCGACCAGCGTTCAATTTTAGATATAGCCCGATTTGATCAGCAGGCAAACTCATTGCGCCATAAGGCAGCAAACCTTCCGGAGTTAGCTGAGCTCGCTAGCGTCACGGTGAAGGCAAACAATGCGCGTGATCTTCGAATTGCCGCGGAGACAGAGCTAAATGATGTTAAGCGCGAACTTTCACGCGCCGAAGGAGATGTTGAGCAAATCGTCACTCGAATTACTCGAGATGAAGCTCGATTAAATGGTGGTTCTGCATCGCCAAAGGAGTTAGAACAACTTCAACATGAGGTTGGAACTCTTAATGCGCGACGTGCTGAACTAGAAGAAGTTGAACTCGAAATCATGATGCGAATTGAATCAATCAATGAACGCATCACAGCGTTGAAGGCGGAAGAAGCCGAACATGCCGCAGTCATTGCCGATCTTGAAATTCGTAAAGAGAATGCCTTAACTGTTATTCATAATGATCTTGATACTGTTTCAAAGGATCGAGCCGAAACAGTTAAAGGTATTGAAAAAGCACTAGTAGATCTTTACGAAAAGATTAGAGAAACAACAGGTGGTGCAGGAGCTGCCGCACTATCTGCCGGATCGTGTACCGGCTGCAATCTTTCAATTAATGCTGTTGAACTCAAGCGCGTCTCCGAGCTCTCTGATGATGAAGTCGTGCGCTGTGAAGAGTGCCGCTGCATCTTGGTGCGCGGAGTTTAAGTGGCACGTCATTTTCTGTTAACCGCAGATGGAGGTTCGCGGGGTAATCCGGGACCTGCTGGATATGGATCTGTCATTACAGAAAATGGAAAAATCATCGCTGAGCTCTATGACTTTATTGGAGTAGCAACCAATAATGTGGCTGAATACAGCGGTTTAATCGCTGGTTTGACCGCAATTAACGAAATAGATCCTTCTGCGACTGTAGATGTAAAGATGGACAGCAAATTAGTTGTTGAGCAGATGTCAGGACGTTGGCAGATAAAACATGCAGATATGCGAGTTCTTGCCCAGTCTGCCCGTTCAGCGCATAACCCTTCTTTAGTTACCTATACCTGGATTCCTCGTGATGAAAACTCACATGCTGATCGGCTTGCAAATAAAGCCCTTGATCAACAATCAGGTGGAGGAGAAGTTGTTCATATTCAACAGAATTACTTGACTGAAAGATTGCTTTCTAGCGAAAAAGCAACGACCATCTTTATGATTCGTCATGGTGAAACTATTTTGACTCCCTTCAAAAAGTTTTCAGGTGATGGACCTTTGAATCCAGAACTCACTCACGTTGGTTTAGAGCAAGCAGAGAAAGTTGCTCAAGCTGTAGCTGCCTTGAATCCCGAAGTAATCATTGCTTCTCCACTTAAGCGCACCGCGCAAACCGCTGAAGCTTTGTCTCGCGTTACTGGTCTACCCATAACTTTCGAAGATGCTTGGATCGAATGTTCCTTTGGAATCTGGGATGGAATGTCGATCGATGAAGTTAAAGAAAAGTATCCAGCTGATTACCAAGCATGGATTTCATCTACTGGTTTTGCTCCACCACAGGGGGAGTCCTATGACAATGTGGCGATTCGAGTTGATGCAGCTCTTAACCAAATCGCAGCTGAATACCCAGGACAGCGCGTAGCTGTCGTGACTCATAACGGGACGATCAAATCGGCGGCCAAGGTTGTAGTAGGTGCCCCTGCCGAATCGATCTTTCATATAGATGTATCGCCATGTTCCATCACCACGGTCAGTATTTGGCCAAGTGATGGTCTTAGAGCCCTCCGCTCCCTCAACGAGCAGGCCCACCTCCGCTAATTCGGCCCATTCTCAGGATTTTCCTTACGAAGCAATCTTGGGAAATGCTTAAAATTCACCTAGAGTATGCCCAAGAAGGGCACACAGCTCCTCAACCCATGCAATGACCCTCGTCGGAGCAGATTATTTAAAGGATGGTTTACATGAAGGTAAAGACACTTGGAAAGAGCGTTGCGGTACTCGCAGCTCTAACCCTTGCTGTCGGTGGAAC
Source organism: Actinomycetota bacterium (assembly GCA_046052005.1). Lineage (GTDB taxonomy): Bacteria > Actinomycetota > Actinomycetes > Nanopelagicales > Nanopelagicaceae > Planktophila. Next base: position 9,633 of record JBJONC010000016.1, on the reverse strand, counting down.
AGTGGTTTCAGCTCACGCTGCAGCACCTGCTTACATCGACTGCCAGAACTTCGCAGCAGGCGAGCCTGATCACATTGATCCAGCTCTGACTTCAACACTTGTTGGTGCTAACACAGCAACAATGTTGTTTGATGGTCTTACAGACACAGATGCAGCCGGAAACCTTTACGGTGAAGTTGCATCAAAGTGGACTACTAAAGATGGTGCAAAGACTTGGGTCTTTACACTTAAGAAGGGTCTGAAGTTCTCTAACGGAGAAGCAGTTCTACCTTCATCATTCGTAAATGGTTGGAAGCGTGCGCTTGATTCAAAGCTAGCTTCTGAGGTTGCATACCACGGTGACTTCATCGCAGGTATGAACGCATACTCAACAGGTAAGGGCGCATTCCCTGCTTCATCTGTAGTTGCAGATGACAAGGCGATGACACTTACAGTGAAGATGGATAACCCAACTGCAGACTGGCCAGCAATTGTTAGCCACTCAGTTTTCTCACCAATTCCTACTTCAATGGTTGGCGCTTCTGAGAAGGTAGAAGAAGATGGCACCAAGCTTGTTGGTAACGGTCCATTCATGTTGGATAAGGCAATTACAAAGCGCGCAGGTGGCGAAGTTGTAATCGTTCCAAACCCTAACTACGGTGGAAAGACACCTACTCTTTCAAAGGTTACATTCAAGATTTTCTCTGATGTAAACGCTGCATACAACGCATTTGCTTCAGGTCAGTGCGACAACGGTCCAATTCCAGCTGGTCGTTACACAGAACTTCTCACAAAGTGGGGAACAAAGGGTGTAAAGACTGTTCTTGGAACTGACTACTGGGGTTTCAACTGGGAAGATCCAACAGTTGGCGGAACAAAGAACAAGTTGCTCCGTTCAGCGATTGCAAAGGCAATCGATAAGAACCAGATCTCAGAAATCATCTACCAGGGTGTACGTAAGCCTGCTTCAGGCCTATTGCCACCAGGAATCCCAGGCTTCAAGGCTGGCCAGGGACTAACACAAGGTCGCGATCTTGATGGCGCAAAGGCTGATTACAAGAAGTGGCTTGCTCTTGGAAACAAGACTCCTGCTCCAATCCGCCTGTCATACAACGATGGCGCTGGCTGGGACAAGGTTGCATCGATCATCGTTGCAAACCTTAAGGATGTAGGAATTCCTGCAAAGCTCGATCCATTCGCAGCTGACGGAACTTACTTCTCAAAGATGCGTTCAGGTAAGGGTCAGATCATTCGTGGTGGTTGGTTCGCTGACTACCCAATCGCTGACAACTTCTTGTACCCATTGCTCCACTCAAAGACTATTGATGGAGACAACCTAGAGCGTTACAACAGCAAGGCATTTGATGCTCTTGTTGATTCAGCACGCTCATCAACTAACAAGTCATTCGCTCAGAGCCAGTACCGTCGTGCTGAGGTACAAGCTCTAAAGACTGATGTTGTTATGGTTCCAACCGTAAACCGCGGAGTTGCTGTTGTGCTTGCAAATAGCACATCAACATTCCCAATCACTCCTCTTGGAATGATTGTTTACGATCAAATCGTTAAGGGCTAATTAATTTAGTTCCTTAAGTGAGGGGCTCTCGAAAGGGAGCCCCTCACTTCGATTTAACCCGCTAGAAATTTTCTTTTAAGTACTCAACACCACTAAGATTGAGAGTCATGTTTACTTACACAATCAAGCGTCTGCTACAGAGCCTTCTGGTTGTTTGGGCTGCAGTTACCTTGATGTTTGCTCTCTTTTTCATCATTCCCGGAGATCCGATCTCACTTAAGAGCGGCGAAAAGTCATTGCCGCCCGAGATCTTGGATAACATCGAAAGAAAGTACGGATTAGATAAGCCAACGTATGTTCAGTATTTCCGCTTCTGGGGCAATTTGTTCCGCGGAGATCTTGGCTACTCATATAAGAATGACAAATCCGTCAACACAATTTTGCAAGATGGACTTTCAACAAGTGCTCGACTTTTGTTCTGGGGAGCCTTGTTCCAGCTAATCATCGCTTTGGCGGTTGGTTTAACGAGCGCGATTAAGCGCGGCTCGCTGGGAGATCGTCTAGGAACAGTGTTTTCCGTAGGTATTCAAGGTATTCCAGTATTCGTTTCTGGCCTTTTGGCTCAGTACCTATTTGGAGTTCTTCCGTTCCAGTTGGGATGGGATTGGCTCAACTTCTTTAAACCGTGGCCGCAAAGTTGGGCTTTCGGTGTAATTCCAACAGACAGTTGGAAGGGCATGATCTTGCCCGCCCTTGTCGTTGCCGTGGTTGATGCAGCGTTCATTGCTCGCATGCTTCGCTCATCTTTACTCGAAGTCTTGCGCGCCGATTACATTCGTACCGCTTTTGCAAAGGGGCTTTCACCACGTCGCGTATGGCTACACCATGCACTTCGCAACGCGATGATTCCGGTGGTTACTGTTTACGGAACATCGCTGATCGCGATCTTCGGTGTTGCGGTACAGACAGAAAAAGTCTTCTCGTTACCAGGAATGGGATCGACAATTGCTGATTCTGCGCTTTCTCAAGATGCGCCAGTTGTTCTTGGCCTTGCAATCGTTGTGATCGCTTTCGGAGCTCTTGTAAACCTTGTAGTGGATTTAAGTTATGCCTTAATTGATCCACGCATCAAAGTTGATTCTAAGGTGGTGCACTAATGTCTATGGAAGAGCAGATTCCAGTTTCCTTGTCATATTGGCAAGATGTACGTAAGCGTTTCTTTGGAAACAAGATCTCAATTGTGGGATTAGTAATTCTTGTTGCACTTGTTCTTGCAGGAATCATCGGACCATTCATTAGCGGCTGGAAATACGATGACATCGGTTCAGATATCTTGGTTGGACCAGGAACCAATGGTCACTGGTTAGGGACCGATGATTTGGGCCGCGATATCTTCACCCGCGTTACCCTGGGAATTCGTTTGTCACTAACTGTCGCGATTGTTGTTACAACAATTTCAGTTTTGGTCGGCGTAACACTTGGCGGTATCGCTGGTTACTTCGGTGGATGGGTAGATACGCTCATTAGCCGCTTCATCGATACCTGGCAGGTAATCCCATTTGTATTGATCGGCTTTGCAATTATCACCGTATTTGGCTCATCTTTCTGGGTAATTGTGGCCGCCCTGGTGTTTACAGGTTGGTACGCAACTACTCGTTTATTCCGCGCATCTGTAATGCAGGTGAAATCACTTGAATACATCGAAGCGGCACGCGCGACGGGTGCAACCACAAAGCGAATCATTCTTCGCCACATCGGACCAAATGCAATTCCACCAATCATTGTTGTTCTTGCATTCTCTGTTGCCGGCGCGATCTTGAGTGAATCTGTGTATGCATTCCTTGGCGTAGGTTTCCGTGAGCCAACCCCATCACTTGGTGTGATGATTTCAAGCTCACGTAACTACCTAACAGATAAGCCATTTGTTTTCTTTATTCCAGGATCGATCTTGGTTCTATTAACCCTTTCTATTGTTTTGATCGGTGATGGCTTGCGTGATGCGCTTGATCCAAAGTTGCGAGGTGTTAAGTGAGCAATCAACCGCTACTTCACATCGATGATCTGCACGTTCACTTCAATACAAGTGATGGCGTTGTACAGGCGATTAATGGCGCTTCACTAACTCTTAATCCAGGTGAAATTGTTGGACTCGTAGGTGAATCGGGTTCAGGTAAGTCTGTTACCGCGATGAGTATTTTGGGCCTAGTTCCAAAACCTCCAGCGATCTATCCAAAGGGAAGAATTCTTTGGAAGGGCACAGACCTTTTGACGACACCAGATCGCGATCTCCGCGAAATTCGTGGTGGCGAAATCTCAATGATCTTCCAAGATCCGATGACTTCTTTGAACCCTGTTTACACGATCGGTCATCAGATCTCTGAAATGATCCGCGTGCACGAAAGAATTTCAGCAAAGGCTGCCAAGGTTCGCTCAATTGAGATGCTCAACCTTGTTGGCGTTCCAAATCCGCAGCAGCGATTCGATGATTACCCACATCAGTTCTCTGGCGGAATGCGCCAAAGAGCAATGATTGCAATGGCTTTGTCATGTAATCCAGAGCTACTGATCGCTGATGAACCAACAACTGCGCTGGATGTAACAATTCAGGCCCAGATCCTTGAGATTCTTGAAAAGTCAGCTCGTGAACTCAATGTTGCTGTTCTATTGATTACTCACGACCTTGGCGTAGTCGCTGGAATCTGCGATCGAGTAGCTGTTATGTACGGTGGTCGCATCGTTGAAGAAGCACCGGTTGATGATCTTTTTGAGCGTCCATTGATGCCATACACATGGGGATTGATGAAGTCGATTCCTCAAATGGATGAGTTCTCAACTGAGCGTTTGTACACAATTCCAGGTTCGCCTCCAGTAATGTCACGCCCACCAAAGGGTTGTGCATTTGCTGCACGTTGTGAGTTTGCAATTGATAAGTGCCAGACAGAAGTACCTGAATTAGAGACTTATGCAGCAGGCCGCTTGGTCCGTTGCCATCGTGTTAACGAACCTAACTTTGTGAAGGTGCTCAAATGACAGAGCCACTATTAAGAGTTTCTAATCTAGAGAAGAAGTTCCCAATCCAGCGCGGAATGTTCAAGAGAACCGTTGGTCACATTCACGCAGTAGATGGCATCTCATTTGAGATCGCACCAGGTGAAACTCTTGGCCTCGTTGGCGAGTCTGGTTGTGGAAAATCAACAACAGCTCGTTTGATTTTGCGCTTACTTGATCCAACAGCCGGAGAAATTTTCTTTGATGGTAAAGAAATCCATGCAATGACCCGCGAAGAAATTCGTGCCGTTCGCAAGGATATGCAGATAGTTTTCCAGGATCCATACGCATCATTGAATCCACGTATGACTGTGCGTCAGATCGTTGCTGAGCCACTGATCGTTCATGGCATGGCCAAGGATGATTCAGATCCACGTGTTGATGAAATGATCGAGCTCTGCGGGCTTTCACGTGAGTTCGGAAACCGTTACCCACATGAGTTTTCAGGCGGTCAGCGCCAGCGCGTAGGTATCGCACGTGCATTGGTTACACGTCCAAAGCTTGTTGTGCTGGATGAGCCAGTTTCAGCACTGGATGTATCGGTTCAGGCACAGATTCTTAACTTGCTTGATGATCTGCGCGAAAAGTTTGGCTTTAGCTATCTGTTTGTTGCCCACGATTTATCAGTGGTTTCACATATCTCTGCTCGCGTAGCTGTTATGTACCTTGGCAAGATTGTAGAAATCGGAACTCGTGAAGAGATTTTCAATAATCCAAAGCATCCTTACACAAAGGCGTTGATCTCTGCGGTGCCTCTGGCAAATCCAAAGCAAGAGCGCATTCGTAAGACTTCTAGAATTGTTTTGACTGGTGATGTTCCAAGTCCAGCGAATCCACCGTCAGGTTGCCGATTCCGCACTCGTTGTTGGAAAGCACAAGAAGCGTGTGCAACTACCGAGCCAGCTTTGATCACACTTGGTAAGCAGCAAGTTGCTTGCCACTTTCCAGAATAAAAGGCATTTAGCCTTTATTTAATAACCCTGTATGTCGCAAGGGTTGAATCGCTGGCGTAGGCAATTCGAACCCCAGCTTTCTGAGTTGTTGCTAAACCAGAAACAATCGCTTGGGTTAGAACCTCACCTGGTGCAACAACTGCAACTCCAGGGGGATATGGCGCGATCAAATCGGCGCTGACTCGGCCAATTGCTTTATCAGCTGAAACATATTCGGTATCTGCAAAATAAGCATCGCGCATTGATACTGCAACTGTTGGAACAATCGACCAGCTAAGTGAGGTTTGAGTTTCTCTAGGTGAACCTTGTAGTGATTTAAGAATTGGTACCAATGCTTGAGCAAGTTCGGCAAAATCATCCGCGTTGTCAGCAAGGGTTGCAAGGAAAACGATGGTGTCTCGGTCAGCCATTTCAACACGGATATTGGCTTTCTGAAGCTCTTTTTCGACATCTACGCCAGAAAGGCCTAGAACATTTGCGCGCAAGACAATCTTTACTGGGTCAAAGCGACCAGTAGCAAACTGTTCAGGGTTAAGGAAGATCTCAGAATCAAAATGTGATTGAACCTCTCCCTTGAACTCCTTCACATACTGCACAAGATCACCAGTTAATTGGTCACCACGCGTTTGAAGCAAAGCACGGCAACCATCAATGGATGCAAGTGGCGCTCCAGCAGGAGATGTTGTGTGAGTTGTTTCGAAGCTCTGTTCGATTCGTGCAAGGTTGAGGTACTTGCCTTGGGCAAGCAACAGCGCAGAAGCGCTATATCCAGGTAGGGCTTTATGAACGCTAGTGATTAATGCATCGGCACCTAATTGCATAACGTGCTGAGGAATCTGTGAGTTAAAACCAAAGTGCCCACCCCATGCCGCATCGATGATGACGGGTATTGAGTTCTCGTGGGCTTTAGAAATCAACGCCGGTAGCTCAGAGATCGTTCCGAGGTAACCAGGTTCGGTAAGTAACAAAGCAATTGGCTTCTGATCCAACACACGTTCAAGTTCTGAAACTGGAATTCCAGTTGGCACACCTGTTGCTTCATCGATCTGCGGTGTTAACCAGATTGGCTCCAAGCCAGTAAGAACAAGTGCACTGAGAACAGAACGGTGAGCGGTACGGGTGACAGCAACCTTGTCTCCAGGTTTTCCAAGCGCCAAAATGATTGCTTGATTTGCATGAGTCGAACCACCCGTTGAGAAGCGAGCGTAATCTGCACCCCATAGTGATGCGGCTAACTCTTCTGCTTTCTTAAGGGTTCCTTCAGTAAGTTTTATCTCATCTAAACCACCATAAAGCGGTGTATCTGAATCAACCACCGCACCTAGACCTTGATCCAAGCGGTGTGCTTTTTGTTTGTGCCCCGGAATTGTGAAAGCGGTGCGCTGAGTTTCGAAGTAGGACAAATATGCATCCAGCAGTGGCGCGCTATCTCTTAACCGTGAGTTCATCTTCTAAGCCTAACTTCTCGGCTCGCGAGTGCGAAATGATGGCTTAGACTTTACCCATGACAACACTTACCGCATTGACTCAAGAGCGTCGGTTGGTTACCGCTATTCCGGGACCAAAATCTCTCGAGGCGCTACAGCGCCGCAGTGAGGCGACATCTGGGGGACTAGGAATGGCAATCCCAGTCGTCATTGAGCGCGCAAGTGATGCGATCCTTTTGGATATTGATGGCAACCAGATCATTGATCTTGGCTCAGGTATCGGTGTTACTAATGTTGGTAACGCAGCTCAGCGCGTAGTTGATCGCGTGATTGATCAGGTACAAGCATTTACTCATACATGTTTCACCGTTGCCCCATACATGGGTTACATCGAAGTGTGTGAAAAGCTCAATGCAATGACACCAGGAGCATTTAAGAAGAAGTCATTGCTTGTTAACTCTGGTGCTGAAGCGGTTGAAAACGCGGTCAAGATTGCACGTCACTACACAAAGCGCCAGGCGATTGTTGTTTTCGAACACAGCTACCACGGTCGTACCAACTTAACGATGGCGCTAACTGCAAAGAACATGCCATACAAGGAAGGTTTTGGCCCATTTGCTCCAGAGATTTATCGTGTACCAATGCCTTACTCATTCCACTGGGTAGGTAACCAAGCGACAATCACTGAAGATGCGATCGAAATGATTACGCATAAGATTGAAAAAGAGATTGGCGCACATAACGTTGCGGCAATTTTGATCGAACCAATTCAAGGTGAAGGTGGATTTATCGTTCCACCAAACGGTTTCTTGCCAGCACTTTCAAAGTACGCAACTGACAACGGAATCATCTTCATCGCAGATGAGGTACAGACAGGATTTGCCCGTACAGGAAACATGTTTGCTGTAGAACATGAAAATGTAGTGCCAGACATGGTTGTAACGGCTAAGGGAATTGCAGGCGGACTTCCTCTTGCAGGCGTAACTGGTCGCGCAGAAATCATGGATTCAGTCCACGTGTCTGGGCTTGGTGGAACTTACGGTGGAAACCCAATTGCTTGTGCGGCAGCGCTAGGTGCAATTGAAACCATGGAAGAGGAAAACCTTGTTGCTCGTGCAAACCATGTTGGTCAGATTCTTGGTGATGCGCTTCGTGCGTTGCAAGCTAAGTATCCAGTAATTGGTGAGGTACGTGGCCGTGGTGCAATGCAGGCGATTGAACTTGTTGAGCCAGGAACCAAGGTTCCTAATACAGCAGCGATGAACGCGGTTGTTAAGTATTGCCAGAGCAAGGGTGTTCTGATCCTTACAGCTGGAACATACTCAAACGTTGTTCGATTCTTGCCACCAATTGTTATTACAGATGAACTTCTTAAGGATGCACTGAGCGTTCTTGATGAAGCTTTCGCTTCTCTCTAAATCCCTGAAGCCTGACCTTCGCAACGAGGGTCTGATCCAAATGCAAAGGTTCCGTTAGAAAGAACCTCCATCAGTTGAACCGATGAGCCATGACCCCATGCAGCTAGCGGAAGAACTTCATGCCCTTTAGCGCGCAGTTGATCTAGAACTTCAGGTGAAACTCTGTTCTCTACCTGCAGAACTCCGGCTCCCTTTTCTTCCTCAGAGCTTTGTCCCGCGGCGTTGAGATGTTGCCAGCGAGGAGCTTCTGTTGCTTCCTGCACATTCATCTTTAAATCAATCATGTTTGTAATTAATTGATGATTTGTTTGAACCTGGATGTTTGCTCCAGGAGTTCCGCCAACTAGGTACAAAGAACCATCGGGATTAACGGCGGTAAATGCATTCAAGGTATGTGCTGGTCGCTTTCCCGGTGCGATGATGTTGGGCGATTGTGGGTCTAGGGAAAATCCAGTTAAACGGTTGTTCAAGATGATTCCGGTTTCAGGAATTACCCACGAACTACCAAAACCATGGAATACCGATTGGATCCAAGAGACCGCATTGCCTTCAGCATCTGCCACTAAGAAGTAGGTTGTATCGCTGCCTTCGCTAACAGGTGCAATATCACTACCTGCTGAATCCATTGATATCTGTTCCACACATTGATCGATATGTGCTTTGGAAAGAATTCTCTCGGTGTTGACCTCAATAAACTCAGGGTCGCCAAGAATCGCATTGCGGTCAGCAAAGCTAATCTTCTTTGATTCTGCACCAATATGAATTCGATCAGCCTCTGACAGTGAAGCAAAATCAAAACGTTCGGTGAGTAAAAGCTCTTCCATCAAGATCATTCCCTGGGTTGGGGGAGGTTGTCCATAAATTGTGATGTCGCGATACTTCACAGATAACGGAGCCAGAACTCGTGTTGTGTGGTTCTTTACGTCTTCAGCGCTGAACCAACCTTCGGAACCCGTCACTAATTGCTGAGCAATTCGACCTTCATAAAAAGCTGCACGACCGCCATCAGCAATTTCGCGAAGAGATCGCGCCAAATCCTTTTGAACAACTAGTTCGCCAATCTTTACATTGACATCGATTCCCATATCTTTAAAGAGTGCAGTCTCGGGAGCTAACTTCAAATGTCCAGCAATACGGCGGACAAAACCAGTGTTGGCTGGGAAACCATTTTCGGCATAATCAATTGCCTGAGCCAGCAAAGTTGCCATCGGCAACTTTCCATATCTCTCATGGGCAGCAAACCAGGTTGAAACCAAACCTGGGACCGTTCCAGATTTGTACCCATGCATCGGGAT
>JBJONC010000015.1:0-13871 GCA_046052005.1 Actinomycetota bacterium | reverse complement strand
GTTACAAGACCCGTAGCTTTGATGATGTTATGGATGAGGTAAAGGGCTTCTTTGAAGTTCACAAAGCGCTTGGAACTCATCCTGGTGGAGTCCACATCGAACTCACTGGTGATGATGTCACTGAGTGCGTTGGCGGTGGCGAGCAGATTTCTCATGAGGATTTGGCATCACGGTACGAGACGGCCTGCGATCCACGCCTTAATCACGCTCAATCGCTAGAGCTTGCCTTCTTAGTTGCTGAAATGTTGCGCGATCGCTAATTTTGGCGAGTGCCACTTCTCATCACCTCTCATAAGACCCCTGTAGGCACACTCAACTTACTTGCCGATGATCAGATTCTGATCGGCGCAAATCTTTCTACGATCTCAGCCTTCAAAGCAGGCAAGGATGTAAAGATCGTTAAATCAATCCCGGTTATCTCAGATCTAGTGAATGATTACTTTGATGGGGATTTAACCGCCCTTAACGGAATTAAGGTTCGTCAACCAGGTGCAGCTTTTTCTCAAGCGGCATGGAAGGCGATGCGCAAGATTGCTCCGGGCAAAACCTGGTCATACTCAGATTTAGCTGAAAAAGCTGGAAGTCCTGCGGCGGTTCGAGCTGCCGGAAGTGCATGTGCAAACAATGCGATCATGCTTGTTGTTCCTTGTCACCGAGTTGTTAAAACTGGGGGAGCGTTAGGAAATTACGCGTACGGTGTTGAAAAGAAGCAGTGGCTTCTAAGCCACGAGGGCTTTCTTTAAGATTTCAATCGCCTCTGCGCATTGAGCATCATCAAAATCTAGATGCGTTACAAGACGTGCGTACTTTGGACCAAGCGCACTAATCCATAAACCAGCATCTTTGCATCGTGCAGCAAGTTCAGCGGCGGTAATTGGAAGCGCAGCAAGATCTAAGCCGACAATGTTTGTGTGAACTGTTGTTGGATCGATTAATGAAGAATCAATCGCTGCGATTGCTGTGGCAAGCTCTTGAGCGCGACGGTGATCTTCAGATAAGCGATCAATATTGTTATCCAGCGCGTAATGTGCACCAGCTGCCAGCAAACCAATTTGGCGCATTCCTGCACCGTAACGCTTGCGCCACACACGGGCTTTGGCAACGCGCTCTTTGGTTGAAAGCATGATGGAACCAACTGGGGCACCTAATCCCTTGGACAAGCACACAGAGATTGTGTCGAAGTACTTTCCGTATTCGGCAAATCCAACACCAGATGCAACGTGCGCATTCCAGATGCGAGCACCATCTAAGTGCAAAGCAAGACCTAGTTGATCTGCACCTTTGCGAAGTGCAGCAATTTCAGAGATTGGTTGAACCGTTCCACCACCAAAGTTATGAGTGTTTTCAACCGCGATTGCCGTGGTGGAAACTAGGTAGGGGCCGCTGTTGGGGCGAGCAATTTCAAGGGCATCTGCAGCTTTTAGCAAGCCATTCTTTGCTGGAAAAGTACGAGTGGTAATTCCGCTAAATACCGCTGCTGCGCCTAATTCGGCACGAACAATATGGCTATTGGTTTCAGCAATTAACTCTTCACCAGGAGCTACCAACATTCGGATAGCTAATTGATTTGCAAGCGAACCAGTTGGTGCAAACAAACCAGCTTCCTTGCCAAACATTGCGGCAACACGTTCTTCAAGGGAGTTAACCGTTGGATCATCGCTGTAAACATCATCGCCAACTGGGGCAGAAGCGATCGCTTCACGCATAGCTGCAGATGGACGTGTGACTGTGTCGCTTCGAAGATCAATTGCCATGGTTTATTTTCTCACGATTCCTTGGTCACAATGACAAACATAGCCACAAGAACAAGCAAACCGCCTAAGGCTTTCTGAAGGGTAAGAGTCTCTCCGCCGAACACAATTGCAAATACCGCTGCAAAAACAACTTCCATCGTCAAGATGACCGCAACCTTTGTGGTGGTCATATGAGCTTGGGACCAGGTTTGAATAACAAATGCGACCGCGGTACAGATAACGGCAGTAAAGATGACGGTCGCCCAGACGCCACCATCGGGAGGTAATTGATAGCCGCCTTCAAAGATTGAAGCAATTCCAGACATAATCGCACATACGGTTAACTGAACAACTGTCATCGCATAGGCGTCACGACCGTTGCTCCACTTTCCTAGAGCAATAATGTGAGCACCAAAACCAAATGCGCTTCCTAGGACTAGTAATTCACCAAAACCAATTGACCACCCTTGCAAGGAAAGCAAAGCTAAACCAACTGTTGCAATACCAACACACATCCACGTTAACTTGGTGATACGAGCTTTCAGAACTACCGCGGCAATCAGCGGAGTGAAGACAACATATAAACCAGTAATAAAGCCGGTAATTGCTGCGCCAGTGCGTTCTAGCCCAAGTGTTTGCAGGATGTATCCGCCACCTAGAAATAGACCTGCAGCAGAACCTCGTACAAGCAAGTCCTTGTTAAAGTATTTAATGCATTGAGGGCGAATCGCCAGCATGACAATTACGGCTACTGCGAATCTGCTGAACAAAAAGTTGTTTACAGTTTGGCGTTCAATCGCATCCTTCATCACAACGAAGGCAAAGCCCCACGCTGCCGCAACCGACAGTAAAGCCCATGGAGCAAGCTTTAGTTGAAGTTGATGACGCGCAGACATTAGCCGCGTAACTTCTTCAGCAAGGCAACTTCCTTGCCATGTTCTGGCTCCATGCCTGGAGTTTCCAAGATCAATGGCGCATTTACCACTGCTGGGTGCGCCAGTAATTCCTTAAATGGATCAACGCCGATATGACCATCACCAATATTTTGGTGGCGGTCTTTCAGAGCGCCGCATACATCCATCGAATCATTGGCATGCACCAATTGGAAACGTTCGATTCCGGCAACTTCAACCAAGAGATCGATCGTTGCAATCATGCCACCTTTAACTGAGATGTCATGCCCAGCTGCAAAAACATGGCAGGTATCAAGGCAGATGCCAACCTTTGGATGGTATTCAAGTGCCTTCAAATACATTTCGAGATCATCCAACTTCTTTACCAGGCTCTGTCCTTGCCCCGCTGTTGGTTCTAGCAAAAGGTAGGGAGCGTCATCACCCAACGCATTAAGAATCGGCATCATGCCTTCGTGAATCTGCTTCCACGCTTTTTCAACGTGATTTACATCCACTGCAGAACCTGTATGGATAACAACGCCAAGTGCGCCAATCTCTGCGCCACGTTGCAGCGAATACTTGGTTGATGCCAAAGAGTTTAGGTAAGTAGCTTCAGTAGGGGAGCCCAAGTTAATTAAGAATGGTGCGTGAACATATGTTTCGATATCAAGTTCTGCGGCTTTGATTTTGAAAGCTTCATCCAGTTCAGGCTTAGCTTCAGGCATCGCCCACGTTCGAGGACTTGAAGCAAAAACTTGAATCGCTTCTGCGCCAATCTCTTGTGCGTAGGCGATAGATCGCTTGGCCATTCCACCAGTAGTAGGGGTATGGGCACCGATGCGAGGCTTCTTTACTGATGAGGGCATTGCCTTACCCTACGGTAATCGTCACCAAGCTGCCACGTTTCACCTTTGTGTTGACCGCAGGTGAAACTTTCTTAACAACCTTTTTCTTGTTATTTCCGATGGTTACTACCTTGACCTTGAGGCCTAGGGATTCAAGCATTGCCTTTGCTGCATTTGCTTCCATAGTAATTACCGTTTTTGGAATGTATGTATAGCGAGGTCCCTTAGAAATCAGGATTGAAACCTTGGCACCCTTATTTGCGGTTGCTCCACCTGCTGGTGTTTGAGAGATTACTGCGAGCTCTGGAACAGTTTCATTAAATGCGTAACCAGCTTCAACTGAGAAGCCAGCCTCTGTTAACTCGTTAAGCGCTTGTTCTCCACTCTTACCGAGGTAAGAAGCAAGAGCGACTTGTTCAATACCCTTCGATACCAAGAGATTAACCTTCGTTTCTCTCTTTACAGATGTTCCAGATGCAGGCGATGAAGAGATGACAAAACCTTTTGGAATATCTGAGTTAAAGACTTCGCTAATTGTTCCGATCAGAAGTGGATACTTCTTTAATGTTGTTTGTGCGGCCTCTGGGGTTAAGCCAGTTGTCATCGGAATTGCATAACGCTCGGGACCTTTGGAGACTATTAGCTTTACTGTTCCACCCGCATCGACCTTGCCACCACCTGCCGGAATACTTTCGATGATTCTTCCCTTTGGAATCTCCTCATCAAATCGATTTTCGACAACAACGGCGTTAAGACCTAATGGTGAAATCACACTCACCGCTTCATCAAAGCTGCCACCCACAGTTGATGGAACAACCACGCGGGAACCAGGGCCTACCAAGGTCCACCAACCGCCAACACCAAGGGAGATTGCAAGAATCAGCGCAACCTTGCGGTTACGTCGCACTCGCTTGCTCGCACGCTTTTTCTTCTCTTCTTTACGTCGAATCTCTTTAGTGGTTTCAACAACTGGCTCGGTTTCCTCAACTGGAGCAACTTCCTTGACCTTTTTACGCGCTTTTTCTCGGATCGGCTCAACTGGAAGATCTAGACCTAAATCCATTTGATTCTTACGCGGATCTAAATCAATCTGGATCTGTTGCAACTTATCTAGAAACTCACCAGCGGTACGCGGACGTTCATCTGGATTCTTTGCCGTAGAGCTCGCGATCAAATCATCTAAGGCTTGTGGAATTTCCTTACGCTTACTGCGCAAGCGAGGGATCTCCTCATTCACATGCATATAGGCAATTTGAATAGGCGAATCTGCAGAGAAGGGCTTTTCCCCAGTCAACATTTCATAAGCAACGATTCCTGCGGCGTATACATCGCTCCGAGAATCAGCTACACCACGTTGAACCTGCTCGGGTGATAAATAAGAAACGCTTCCCAAAATAACGCTGGACTCAGCGGTCATAGTCGAACCGATAAGCTCACCACGAGCTAAACCGAAATCTGCGATCTTGATGCGACCTTCTTTAGAGATCAAGATATTTTCTGGCTTGATATCTCGGTGAACAATTCCCAGTGCATGGGCAGCGGCAAGCGCGCTCAAAATTGGAGTTAAGTAATTGATCGCATCTTTGATTTCAAAGCGACCGCGTTCATTCAAATATTCGCGAAGAGTGTGTCCTTCGATTAACTCCATTACTAAGAAAACCGCTGGGACTCCGCTTTGATTCCACCCTTGATCCTGCACCGCCACGATATTGGGATGTGACAATGCGGCTGCAGCTTTTGCTTCCTTTATAAAGCGAGAGACAAAGGCTTCATCCTGGGCGAGATGAGGATGCATAATCTTGACCGCAACTTTTCGATCAAGACGGGTATCAATAGCTTCATAGATCGAAGCCATTCCACCATTAGCGACCTGACGTAGTAATTGGTAGCGCCCATCAATGAGCTCTCCGGTCAGATCAGACATGTGCAGATTTTATGGAGCCTGCCTTGAACAACACCCAAGGGCGCGCCCAAAAGAGCTATGAAGTGAGTTTAAACTCGCAGTTTTCTCGAGTTTTGTCGGTAGCAAAGTGAATTGATTGCTGGATTTGCCACTGTCGCATTTCCTTTTCTATGGCAGCACCGTCGCGCGCTAAGACCCGTTGCAATCCCGTAACTTCATCAATATCTAACCAGTAGGTGGTTGCACCAGCTTTTCTCACGACCTCTTGCGCCGAACCAACACCTTCAAGAATTAGATAATCGGTAGCAGCAATGACCTCTTCGCGATCAAACTCCATCAGGTGCCAGTTGAAAAGCTTGATAGTGCAGCTTTCTCTGGCTAAATGAGCTGAAGAGATCATCTGCAAGGTGTCGGTGAGGTACTGCCCAAGGGCGTTCTCCCAACCGTCATACAGATCATCCATATGAATCGTGCGAACCGTTGAATGTGCCGAATATTCAGTCTCTAACTTCGCTGCAAGTGTTGTTTTACCAGCACCCGCCGGGCCATCAATAGCTAAGAGAGTCACGCCAACGCTTCCAGCCAACAACTGCGACCACGGTAAAGATTCCGTAAAGAAGTGCGGTGAACCAGTACCCCAATAGAAGGTACTGAATAGTTGCTACGACATCGACGATGACCCAGACAATCCAAGTTTCATACTTTTCGTAAATCATCATCAACTGCGCGGTCAAGCTACCGATTAAAACAAAAGCATCGGTCCATGTAGCAGCAGCACCAATGTGAGCCAGTACAGGGCCTAGCAAAGCAACGCTTGCAAATGTTGCCAGGGCGATGTTTCGACGACCACGTCCAGAAATATTTCCTGGTACCGCACCAGTTGGTGCCCAACCAAACCAACCGTAGATCGCAGCAATTACAAAGACAATCTGTAACGCCGCACTTGCAAAGAGATCTACTTGATAAAAGAAGACACCATAAAGAACGCTGCTAAATGCCCACCATGGCCAGGTGATTCTCTTTTTGGTTGTTCCCAAGATAACTGCAGATAGCGATGTAAGCGCTGCTACAAATTCCAGGATTGAGACTTCATAGCCCCACGCAGTAAATAAAATGGTTGACATAGTTACTTCCTTTCCACATCCGCATTACCGGATGGGTCAATCGGTCGGTCTGAATTTCAGACCCTCTCAGCCTTGTGGGCTCCCGTGGTTGTTACTTTAGCGTGAAACTAGGTGGCGTTTTACGAAAGCAGCGCCTGCAACACGAATGCGTCGGGCAGTAGATGTTTTGGCGCGGTGGTTAAAGATGTCGTAACCAATCTTTTCTACCTCATCGACGATGCCACAGTACAAAGTACTTGCAGCTTCAATACATGGGCGGCTTGAGGCTTCAAGCATCTTGATGCCAGGAGCAGCTTCTGCCTGTAATCGACGTACTCGGGCGATTTGGAACTTCAGGGCTTCAACAATTTCAGGGGTCAGAACACGTTCTTCAAGCATTTCACGGGTTACACCAAATTGACCGAGCTCCTTGAGCGGTAAGTACACCCGCCCACGATCAAGATCTTCATCAACATCGCGAATGAAGTTAGCTAATTGGAAAGCGATTCCAAGTTTCTTGGCGGCTGCAAATGCATCATTGTGTAGCGGTCCCAAGATTGGAACCATCTCTAGACCAATAACGGCTGCAGAACCGTAGACATATTCCAGTAGATCTTCATAACTTTCATACTCTTGAACAGTTAGATCCATCGTCATCGAATGTAAGAAAGCCTCAAAGTGCTCGTGGGGGATATCAAAACGATTGACAGTATCGATCAAAGCGCGACCTACATGGTCTTGGCTTGTTCCTTTTTTAAGATCTGCAAGAACGCCTTTACCCCACTTGCTGAGAACTTCTGCTTTCTCTTCAACGCTTAACTCTGAGGCAAGATCATCAACGATCTCATCGGCATAACGCGCAAAACCGTACAGTGCATGAACAAATGGACGCTTAGCTTTTGGCAGTAACAAAGTTGCCAAGTAGTAAGTCTTTCCATGAAGTGCGTTAAGTCGCTTGCACTCTTCATACGATGCACGAAGATCGGGATCTGTAATCCCTGCAGCGGTTAACTCATCCATTTACTTAACCGGACCCACAATGCGCTCTGCAGCAAGACGACCAGAGATCAGCACCATAGGAACTCCAACACCTGGCTGAGTTCCAGATCCTGCAAAGACAACATTTTCAATGCCCGCTGCAATATTGCGTGGTCTAAATGGACCTGTCTGGAAGAAGGTATGCGCGCTAGCAAATGGTGCTCCAGCCTCCATGCCCTGTGCCTGCCAATCAAGCGGAGTTGTTAAAACCTCAGTTTCAATCGCATCACCAAAGCCGGTGTAACCACGTTGTTCCAAGATCTCAACCATGTGATCGCGATATGGCTTTGCCTGCTTAGTCCAATCAATATCTGCATCCAAGTTGGGTGTTGGAAACAGCACGTAATACGAGTGCTTTCCTTCTGGCGCAAGTGATGGATCATCCATTGAAGGGATGGTCACTAAAACACTCGGATCGCTCATGAGCTTCTTCTGCTTGATTAATTCATCAAAAACGCCATCCCAAGATTCACCAAAGTGAATATTGTGGTGAGCGGCAAAGTCATACTTCTTTGATGAGCCAACCAACATTGTTACGCATGAAGGGGAGTAATTAAGGCGCTTAACTGAAAGCGGAGTCTTACCTAACAAATCTCGCCACGCGACAGGTAGATCAGGGTTCAAGATAATTGCATCGCATTCAATGCGCTGACCATCTTCAGTGATGACCGCCTTTGCGCGACCGTTTTGAACATCAACCTTTGTAACTGTTGTGTTGTACTTAAATTCAACTCCGTGCTTTTGTGCCGCAGCTGCCATCGCGCGAGGAACTGCATGCATTCCGCCCTTAGGGAAGAACACACCATTGACTGAATCCATGTAAGCGATAACTGCGTAAATTGCTAACGCCTGCTGTGGGCTGACGCCTGCATACATCGCCTGGAAGGAGTACACCTTCTGCAAACGCGGATCCTTCATGAACTGATTCACCTTTGGTGACAAACGGCGGAAGCCACCTAGCGCGATAAGACGTGCAAGGTTAGGTGTCAGCAAGTTAAGCGGCGAATCGATATTTCTATCGATGAAATCATTCATCTCGTACTTGTATAGCTTGGTTACAAAATCAACATACTTTGCATAACCTGCAGCCTCTTCTGGGCTGATCTTCTCTGCAATTTCAGCTTCCATTTGTTTGGTATTTGCATGGACATCAAGCTGAGATCCATCGGCGTAGTAAGCGCGATACAAAGGTGAAACAGGCATGAGCTCTACCCAATCCTTCATATCTTCTCCGACGCAGCTAAATGCATCTTGAATAAGTGAAGGCATGGTTAAAACAGTCGGACCGGTATCAAATGAGTACCCATCTTTTTTCAGCAAACCACTACGACCACCCGGGACTGATTCACGTTCAATAACAGTGACTTTGCGACCTGCACCAGCAAGACGTAACGCCGCGCTTAAGCCGGCATAACCCGCTCCAACGATGACAACGTGATCTGTGGGTCCTTTGACGCGAGCAGGCATTAAGCACTCCTTTTAGTTGCGATGTTAGCTAGCTCGACGAGCAAAGCCTTTCCATCGTTGGTGAAAAGCGATGATTCAGCTGCATTCAATGCAGCATCGGTCAATCTTTCAATAGTTGCTTCAAGCTCAGCACGTGCACCGGTTGATTCAATAATCTCTTGTAGTACAGCCACGCCCTGTGCATCTAAATCCTGTTGACCGAAATACTTCTTGCAGGTTTCAGCCTGTGCCGCAGATTGGCGTTCATGAGTCATTGCAATCAAAACAGTGCGCTTGCCTTCACGAAGATCATCGCCTGCCGGCTTACCTGTGACTGTTGGATCTCCAAATACACCCAACAAATCATCGCGAAGTTGGAAAGCTTCTCCTAATGGCAATCCATAAGCCGATAATGCATCAAGAACTTCATCACTTGGATTGGAACTTAACGCTGCTCCAAGATGCAACGGACGTTCAATGGTGTACTTACCTGACTTATATCGAGCAATCTTCATCGAACGATCAGTGCTGGTGTCTTTTTGAGTTTGCTCATGAATGTCCAAGAACTGTCCGGCCATTAACTCAACGCGCATCTCGTTGTACAACGGAATCATTCGAGCGTATTGCTGATTTGATAATCCCGCGCTGTTGAGCATTTGATCGGACCACACTAAAGCGAGATCTCCTAACAAAACCGCTGCAGATAATCCGTATTGTGGTGCAAAACCATCTAGCTGATCCTGCACATGAATCGATTCAAAGTGTCGATGGATAGAAGGCTTGCCTCTGCGAGTATCTGAACCATCCATCAAATCATCATGGATAAGTGCACAGGCTTGCAGTAGCTCTAAAGCTGCCATCGCACGTGTTGTTGATTTTTCGATCGCGCCACCTGCTGCAGCAAAACCTGCATACGCAAACAACGGGCGAAGGCGCTTGCCGCTATCCAAAAGGAAAGAGGTCAAGGACTCTGAAACTGGAGTTAAATCTGATGAGATCGAATTCAGGTAGGCGCTTTCCCGATTGAGGAAGATGCTTAGCTCTTCTTCTACGGCGCTTCGTACGCTCTTTAATGTTGCCTTCGGCTCTGAACTCACGCGGTAACGGTACCCTCACACCGTGGTACTCCGCACTTCGTACTCATTCGAGTTCTTCCCTCCAAAGGATGTTGAGGGTGAAGAACGCCTGTGGGCTGCCATCGAAGGGCTCAAATCAATCGCCCCTGACTTTGTCTCTGTCACATATGGCGCTGGCGGATCTACCCGAGATCGCTCAATTCGGATTGCTCAAGAAATTACTAAGCGGACAGGCATTTCAACTGTTGCGCACCTGACTTGTGTTGGATCTACACGCGATGAATTAATCGCAATTTTGCACAGCTATAAAGAAGCAGGAATCACAAGCATTTTGGCGTTACGCGGAGATCCAACCGGAGGACCAAGTGCACCATGGACCCCAACACCAGGTGGCTTCAATCATGCTGATGAATTAGTTCAGTTAGCTGATGAGTTTGGTGGCTTCACAATCGGAGTTGCTGCATTTCCGGATGGTCACCCTGCATCTAACGGAGACTTTCATAAAGATGTAGATGTACTTATTCGCAAAGAAGAGTTAGGTGCAACCTTTGCCACCACCCAATTCTTCTTTGAAGCGGCTCAATACACTCGATTAGTTGATGCACTTGCGGACCGAGGATCAAAGTTGGTAATCATTCCTGGCATTCTGCCGGTTACCAACGTTAAGTTACTTCATCGAATGGCTGAACTCGGCGGAACTCCAATTCCAGCTCACATTGCTGATGCTTTCGCAAAAGTTGAAAATGATCCACAAGCCGTACGCTCATTAGGTGTAGAGATAGCAACATCGCTATGCCAAGAGCTATTGGCAGCTGGTGCACCAGGCCTACACTTTTACACAATGAATAGCTCAACAGCTACCCAAGAAATCTACAGAAAGCTCAACGATGCTCAGTAACCAAGAGTTCAAGGCAAAGTGGAGTTCTTTGCATAGCGATGCCGAAACTAAGGGCATTGTCGGTGCTTGGCTAAACATTTCTTATCGCTTTGGTTTGATCTGCACTTTGCTTCGTATTTCTCCCAATGCACTGACTTATCTAGGTTTACTCGGCGCGGTCGGAACTGCGCTAACAGCGCAGACCTGGTGGTCTATTGGCTTCCTGGTTTTCTCACTATTTTGCGATGGAATCGATGGAAGTGTTGCGATTTTCCAGCAGCGCGACAGCAAGTGGGGCGCAACCCTTGATTCAGTTGTAGATCGCATTAGTGAAGCGCTGTGGTTTTACACCCTGTACGTCATCGGTGTTCCAGCCTGGATTCCACTTGCATTATGGAGCGTTGCAGCGTTCCAAGAGTATGCACGTACAAAGTTGATTTCATTAGGTGTGAGCGATCTCGGCGTTGTTACACCTGCCGAACGACCAATGCGCGCAAGTTACATTTTCATTATCTTGGTGTTGGATCTTGTGGGACTTCCAGGCGCAACCGCGCTTTCAGTTATTTTCTTTGCAATTCAGTGCTACAGCTTTATTAGTGTCGTGCGTTTTTCTCGTAGCCAATTGCTTCCGTAACTAAATCTCCACTAATACCAACCAACGGCAATCCACCACCTGGATGAGCTGAGCCTCCAACCAAATACAAACCCTTAATTGGCGAACGATTCTTTGCTCGCATAAATGCCGCACGCGCACCATTGCTTGAAGTTCCATAGATCGCACCACCTGGCGCATGAACCGCCGCCTCTAAATCCGCAGGGGTTCGTACAGTCAAAGACTCCAAGCGATCTCGAACTGAAATTCCACGAGCTTCAATTTGATCGATGATGCTGTTGGCGTAATTGCGAGCAAACTCTTTATCGCTCCAATCAAACTGTCCATGAGTCGGTGCATTGACCAAAACAAACCAGCCCTCAAGGTTTTCATCTTTGGTCATATCCGGATCCTGTGGAGCGCAGATATAGATAGTTGGCTTATCTACCGGCTTGCCATGAGAAAAGATCGCATCAAATTCAGCATCGTAATTTTCCGGGAACAAAATAGTGTGGTGGTTAAGAACTTGATCAGGATCCTTACGCATACCTAGCAATAAAGAAAAGCCAGCGACTGAAACATCAGCCTTTTCAATATTCTTTCGCGCCTTCTTTAAAGTACGCTTATGGCCCTTGATTAACTTGGTATAGACCAACGAAGCATCCGCGTTTGCTACAACCGCATCTGCTTCCACAACGGTTCCATCAGCAAGGATTACACCGGTGGCCTTCTTGCCCTTTGTGCTAATTGCAGACACGGGGGAGTCCAGATTAAAAGTAACGCCAACATCTACAGCGCGCTGGTAAACCTTTTCAGTAAGTTGACCAAGACCACCCTTTACATGCCAAGCGCCAAAGCTCTCTTCGACAAATGCGATAGTTGATAAAACAGCAGGAGCTTTACGTGGATCTGATCCGCTATAGGTTGCATAACGATCCATAATGAAACGAAGGCGTTGATCCTTCAAAATCTCATCGGCATGTACGCGCAGTGTCTTCCATGGGGCGATGATCTTCATATCTCGTACAAAGGTAAATCGCTTGATCAGCGACAAAGGTGATTTCAACTCTGATTCAATAAATGGTCCGCGACTGACATCCCACATGCGCTCTGCGCGCTTCATAATGCGATCCCATTGTGCGGCGCTTTCTGCACCAAAGGCTTGAGTGATCGATTCCAGAGTCTTATTTCTGGATAAGTTAGAAAACTTTACGCTGCTGCCATCAGCAAATCGGTAATCAAAAGAAGGATCTACCGATTCGATAGGGCAGACCAAGCCCATTGGCTTTCCAGTGCGCTGAAAGAAATCCTTGTAGACCGCTGGCAAAGTTAATAACGATGGACCGGTATCAAATGCAACCTTGCCGATCCATTCAGTCCGACATTTACCGCCAACCTGGCCGGATGCTTCATACACAACAACTTCATGGCCGCCGCGTGATAATCGTGCAGCTGCGGTCATACCGCCCATACCTGCACCAATTACAACGATCTTCATACTGTGCGACCTTTCCATGTCACGGTTCCTCGCACTAAGTATGAGTAAACAATGAGATAAATCAGCGCAGCGATTGATATTGGATGCAACACACTGTCCACAACGCTTCCGCGACTCTTGATCGCGCTCAATACGCGGCTTCCAACAATCGCGGCAAAGCCAAGCCAACCGTATGGATTACCCAATAGACCCAAGATCAGTGGCGCGATACTGGTTACAAAGAGAAAGATGATTACAAAGATTGCTCCAAATATCGACCCAAAGGCTCGGTTCAACGACTTTCCATATCCGGCTTCAATCTCACTCCACGACGCGTACATACGAGTCTCTGCAATATCTGAACCATCAATCACAGTTCCTGACGAACCTTGTGCGATCAATTGACGCGCCAAAAAGACATCATCAATAACCGCATGTTTAACCGATTGGTATCCGCCAATAGAATCTAGAGCTGAGCGTCGAACCACAAAGAATTGACCATTAGCAACCGCCATTGATTTTTGTTGAGCACCTTCGGCATAACGCAAGGGAACTGTTGTCAGCCAAGACCATTGAAGTAGTGGCTGTATCAAACGTTCGCCAATGCTGTGAGCGATCTGTCGTGGGTATGGTGAAAGGAAATCCAAACGAGCACTGCGAAGAGATGTGACAGCTTTATTGATTGCATCATTGGTTAATCGAACATCAGCATCAATAGACACGACAACATCTTCATTGCTTGCCTCGTATAGCTGCTGCAACGCCCACGTTTTGCCGATCCAGCCATCGGCTAGTGGGGCACCTTTGATCACTGTAAAGCGTGAGTCACCTGCGGCAAAGCGTTGCAAGAGTTCCAAAGTCTTATCTTCAGAGTTGTCATCCAGTAAG